>NZ_CAWMRY010000011.1:0-121492 GCF_963870295.1 Aeromonas sp. ANP5
AATTCAGTACAAGGGCCTCTCGCAAGAGAGGCCCTTTTCATTGCTCGCTGATTTGCCCTGCTCGGTACTTAAAAGGCATTCCGTGGTGATACCGATTAATGCTCCACAGTCAGCGGATCCGGGGGTAGGTTCAGATGCTTGGTGATGGCCTGATAGAGCTGGGGGTAGTTATCGTCAAAATGATGTCCTCCCGGCAGGGTGATGCTGGTGACGTTGGGTTGGTTGAGACGGGGGCAGAGGCGGTCATCATCATCATCATCGGCACCTTGCAGGCAGAGCATCGGCAGATCCCGGATGGTCTTCACCTGCGGCTCGGTCGGATAGCTGCGCGCCTTGTGGGTCAGCATGTCGCTGACGTGGATCTCGAAATCCGAGCTGGTGGAGGGGGAGAGCATCACGGTCCCGACCAGTCCCTGACGATAGTGCTCCGGCAACCGGTTGATGACGAAGGGGACAATCTCGGCACCAAACGAGAAACCGACCAGCAGCCAGCGGGGGCGCTGCCAGCGCGCCTGATAATCATCAAGGATCCGCTCCAGATCGGCGGTCACCTGCTCCGGGGTTTTCTTCTTCCAGTAGTAGGTGAGGGAGCTCCAGCCCACGACCGGCATGCCGTTCAGCTGAAACTGGGCGCTCAGCCCCTTGTCGAGGGCCGCCCAGCCACCATCGCCGCTGAGAAAGATCACCATGGGGGTGTCGGATGGCTGCTTGACCGGCAGCTCAATCAGGCTCAGGTCATCCTTGACCGGGGCGGCGTGCGCCGCAAAAGATGAAACGGGCAGTACGAGACTGAGTAACAGCAATATCAAGGCTCTCATTGGCCATACTCCTATTTCTTGATCAGCCCCAGCGGGCCGCGGCTAATCAGGGTGATCAGGTGAGTCAGGGTTCTGGGCAGTACCAGCTTGCTGCTGCAGAGCAGGTAGCGGGGTTCCCAGCGGGGCGAAAATTTCTCCTTGTAGCGTCTGAGCCCCTGGAAGTTGTAAAAACGGCTACCACGGACGAACAGGGTATTGCCAAGGCGGGCCCAGTAGCCGTTGAGCGGGTGATCGTTGAAGCCGGACATGGGGGCCATCCCCAGATTGAAGCTGGCGTACCCCTGTGCCTTGCCCCACAGCAGCAGCTCGACAAAGAGAAAATCCATGATGGGAGCAGTACCGGTATCCAGGCTGTAGCGCATCAGGTCGATGGAGAGGGTCCCCTTGTTATCGCTCACCCAGAGGTTGGCAAAGCCGACGATCTGCCCCTCGTGCCACACCAGCGCAGCCGGACTTAAAGTCAGGTAGTCAGGCTCGAAACGGCCGACCGAGAAGCCCTTCTCCTTGCCCATCTTGCTCTGCAGCCAGGTATCGGAGACGGTCTGCAATCTGGGCAGCAGGGGGGCCACGGCACTGGCCTCGACCACCTCGAAGGTCAAACCTTCCCGTTTGCCCTTGGCGTGGCTCTGGCGCAGGTTGCGCAGCCGGCTGCCTGCCAGATCGAAGGTGGCCAGATCGACCATCGCCTCTTCACCAAGCTTGAAGGGGATCAGCCCCAGCTCCAGATAGAGCGGAAGATAGCGGGCCGAGACCTGATAAAAGACCGGGTTGGCGTCGTGCTCGTCGCAGCGCTCGCGAAATTGCCAGAGCAGCTCTTCGATCTGCTCGGGGCGACCGGCCGGATCCCCCATCACAATCCAGCTGTTGCCCTCGATGCCATACATCAGGAAGGCGTCGCCGGCGGGGTGGAACAGCAGTGACTTATCCTGCAACTGGGCCAGATAGCCGTGGATCCCCCCTTCGCGCACCACCAGCTCGTGAGCGCGCGCCAGCGTCTCCTTGTCCGGCTTTTCACCGACTACGCGCAGCGGCGCAAGCAGCTGGGCAACCCCGGCCACGGCCAGCACGGCCACCACGCTCCCCATGGCGCGCAGGCCGCGGGCAGCCCCACCGTGGGGCGAGAAGTGGAACCAGAGGGCCTGGTCATACTCCACCTGACGGTAGGAGAAGAGCAGCAGCCACAGCGCCCCCAGCAGCACGGCGCCGACCGAGATGAGCCAGCCCGGGGTGTACTGGGGATAGAGCAGCGACCCCTTGCGATAGAAGAGAGAACGGCAGGGGGTCATGATGAGCAGGACGCTGCCGAGCAGCAGGGCAGACTCCCAGTCACCGCCCTTGAGCAGGGAGAAGGCGATACCCAGAGCCAGCAGCAGCTGGGTGATGCGAAACGCGGCGTCGTGACGGCGATAGAGGCTGCGCGCCAGCAGGATCAGGAGGATACCGCTCACGCTGCCGAGCACGTGGGAGAGCTCCAGCAGATGGAGCGGCAACACCTGCAGCCACACCTCGATGTGGCTGCGCATGGTCGGGATCATCCCCGAGCAGAGCAGCAGGCTGCCGGCGGCGAAGGTGCCCATGCTGATAAGGGCAGGCAGAAATTCGCGCACCGCGCTCATCAGCCCCTGTAGCCGCTGCCAGCGCGCTTTTTGTTGCAGCATCTCCTGACTCGCAAAGAGCAGCAGGGCACAGAGAAAGGGAAGCAGGTAGTAGATGCAGCGATAGAGCAGCAGCGAGGCGAGCAGCTTGTCGGCCGGCAGGTAGTGGGCCAGCAGCAGGCTCATGCTCGCTTCGAACACGCCGATCCCGCCCGGCACGTGGGCCAGTACCCCGAGGAAGCTGGCCAGCACGAAGGCACTGAGCAGAACGGGGTAGGGGACGCTATCTGCAGGCAACAGCACAAACAGCACTGCGGCGGCGGCCATCCAGTCGGCCAGCGCGACCAACAGTTGCAACAGACGAACCTTGAAGCCGGGCAGGATCAGGCTGTGTTTCCGCCAGGAGAGACGGTGTGTGGGCCAGCAGAGGTAGCAGGCCACCAACAGCAGAGCCATCATGCCCGCCAGCTTGAGCAGGGTA
This sequence comes from Aeromonas sp. ANP5, assembly GCF_963870295.1. Classification (NCBI taxonomy): domain Bacteria; kingdom Pseudomonadati; phylum Pseudomonadota; class Gammaproteobacteria; order Aeromonadales; family Aeromonadaceae; genus Aeromonas; species Aeromonas sp. ANP5. The sequence goes on from NZ_CAWMRY010000011.1 coordinate 2,895, forward strand.
TCTGCCCATTGCGGCCAGTCAGGCAGCAACTGTGATACATCGCAGGTCAGTAGGGCGCCACCTCCCCACGCCAGCAGGCCGAGGAAGAAGGTGATGGAGCAGAACAGCACCACGCGGGCCACTTCTCCGGTGGCGAGCCCCAGTGCGGAGTAAAGGCGATAGCGTACCGAGGTGCCGGTCAGCAGGGCAAATCCCAGGGTGTTGGAGAAGGTGTAGGCGATAAAGGAGGTGATGCTGACCTGTTGCCAGGGAAGGCGCTTGCCCAGCGCATGGAGCGCCAGCATGTCATAGCTGCAGAGGCAACCATAACTGAGCAGGGTCAGCAACAGGGCGCCCGCCAGTCGCGGCAGGGGTTGGGACCAGATGGCCACACGAATATCGTGCCAGTGCCATGCCTGGGTCAGGTGATACAGCACGGTCAGTGCGGTGCCGAGCAGCAGCAAGCTGCACAAGGGGCCGAGCCATTTAAGCAGATGACGCCACATGCCATGTTCCTGTGGTCATTGACCGTTTCCCGCAAAGGGGGAGCCGGGTCGTGGATCCGGTTTGGACGAGGGAGGCGCTCGTCAGGAAAATTTCGGGAAGAGATGGAAAGGGAGGCGTCAGCCTCCCTCTGTGTTATCCAGTGACCGGTTGGATCACTTGGTTTTCGGCGCGACTTTGACGGCAGGGGTCTTGGCGTGGGTGGCTTTATGGTGTTTTTTCACCACCTTGGTCTGGGTAGCCTGCGGTGTGGCTGTCTTGGTCGGGGTGGCCGCCATGGTGAAACCGGAAGTGAGGGCGAAGACGGCTGCCAGGGTCAGAGGAATGATCTTTTTCATGTTCAATTTCCTTATTCGGGTTGATGTTATGGAGCGTTCTCCATGACAGTCATCCTATGACGGTTGCAGCGGCCCTTCAGTGAGCGGTTGGTGACGGTTTGTATCCAAATGTACAGGCAGGGTGAGGCAGAAGCGGGCGCCGTGGTCACTGGCCAGCAACGCCACATCCCCCCCGTGATGACGGGCAATGCTGCGCACGATGGCCAGCCCCAGTCCGGTGCCGCCGGTGCGACGATCCCGGCTCTGATCAAGGCGTACGAACGGCTCGAAGATCTGGGGCGCCAGCGCGGGATCGATCCCCGGCCCATCATCGCTAACCTCCAGCAGATAGTTTTCCTGCAGCCGCGAGATGGAGAGGGTAACCTCGCTCTCGGCGTAGCGCAGGGCATTGCCGATGAGGTTCTCCACCGCGCGCGTCAGCAGACGCTGATCGCCGCACCAGGGCATGTGGCGTGGCGGCAAATCGAGGGTGAGCCTCTTCTCGGGTGCCAGCGCTTTCCAGTCGCCGAGATGCGCTTGTGCCCAGTGGCTGAGCTCCAGCTCGTCCTGTTGCAGCGGCAGTTCGGGTCTATCCAGCTTGGCGTAAGTGAGCATCTCTTCGATCAGGGCGTCCAGCGCTCCCAGGTCTCGCTCCAGCGCCTGCTGCTCCTGCTCGGCAGGGGCAGGATCGAGCATGGCAAGCCGATAGCGCAACCGGACTAACGGGGTGCGCAACTCGTGGGCGATGGCATCGGTCAGCTGCTTGCGGCTGGCAATCATGGCCTGCAATTGGGTCGCCATTTGATCGAAGGTGCGTCCCACCCGGGCCAGACTGCTGCCCGGTGGCAGATTGGTTCGGCAGGAGAGATCCCCATCGCCTACGCGACGTGCGGTTTGCTCCAACTGCTGCAATCCGTGCCAGTGGGGACGCAACCAGAGCAGAATGGGCAGGCCGAGGGATAGGCCGATCACCAGCAGCAGCCCCACATCGACCCAGTGCAGCTCGTGCAGGTAGGAGAGGTAGGGTACAGGGCCGACAATCAGCACCCGGTCGGTATCGGGGATGCGCTGCAGGAAGGTGTCATCCTCCTCGACGATGACAATGTTGCCGGCAGCCAGAAAGGCCTGATCCTCGCTGGTCAGGGGCTGGCGCACCAGCTCGCCGATCTTGAGGGGGAGGGTAAACTGACTGCTCTGCTCGGCCAGTCGAGCGGGCCAGCGCTCTGGCGGGGTTCTTGCCAACTCGCCGGTCAACAGGCCAAGAGTGCCCTGCATCATGCGTTCGAGATAGCGATCACCCGCCCGTTCGGCGGTCACCTGATAGACCACGCCAACCAGCAGGATGGCCAGGGTGAAGCAGCCGATCAGCAACAGATAGAACTGGATAAAGAGGCGGCGCATGGCGGTGCTCCCGAAAGAGGGTTATTCCCAGGCGTGGGGGACGAAGAGGTAGCCTTTCTGGCGCACCGTCTTGATCCGGGTCGGGTTGTCGGGGTTATCACCCAGTTTGCGGCGCAGGCGGGAGATGGCCACATCCATGCTGCGATCTTGGCCGTCATACTCCCGGCCGCGCAAGCTGCGAAAGAGGGCTTCCCTACTCAAGATTTGGCCCGCGTGGCAGGCGAGCTCCCACAGCAGATCAAAGTCGGCGGTCGAGAGGGCAATGCTCTCGCCATCGAGGCGCACATCTCGTCCCGGGCCATCTACCCGCAGCCGACCAAATTGCAGCTGCTGGGGAACGCTACTGGTGGCTGCCGGTTGGGTTGATGCTTGCGGGTGCTGGCGAAACTGCACCCGAAGTCGGGCCAGCAGCACGGGGGGTGGGGTGGTTTTAAGGATGTAGTCGTTGGCGCCCAGCTCCAGACTAAGGATCTGGTTCATGTCGCTATCCAGCGAGGTGAGCATTACGATGGGGCCGTCGAAGCGCGGCCGCAGATCCCGACAGAGGGAGATGCCATCCTGCCCCGGCAACATGATATCGAGCAGCACCAGATCGGGCTGTTCGGCCTCTACCCGTGCCAGTGCCAGATCTCCTCTGGGCTCGAGGATCACGTCCATATCGTGGCGACCGAGCCAACTGCTGATGAGCTGGCCAATCTCGGGATCATCTTCGACAAAAAGAATGCGTTGCATAGAAAAGCTCCAACGGGAAGCAGGAGAGAAGAAGAGCGATCAGCATATCAATGGCGCTTGGGAAATACAGAAAAAGAACCGGGCAGGCTGGTGTGTGGGGGAGTGTGGCTGTGTGTATCGATGGGGAGGCGCGAATCGTGACAAATGGGCGGAGCCGCGTTTATCGGTCTGGAGGATGGCCTTGCAGACAAGGAATGGTACAGTAGAGCGCAAAACAAAAAACCGGCCAAGGCCGGTTTTTCGCGGGCAGACCAGACGTCACTGCACCAAGTCGATGGACATCTCCTTGCGGCGATTATCGACAGAATAATGGGGTGGCTGATGGGGCTCGAACCCACGACAACCGGAATCACAATCCGGGACTCTACCAACTGAGCTACAGCCACCACTGAAATCTTCATCAACACTCGCCAATCCATAAGAAAAGGAGAGCATCAATGGCGCGCCCTGCAGGATTCGAACCTGCGACCCACGGCTTAGAAGGCCGTTGCTCTATCCAACTGAGCTAAGGGCGCTTTGTATCAACACGTCTTAAGGACGAGTCGATGAACATGGTCGGTGATAAAGGATTCGAACCTTTGACCCTCTGGTCCCAAACCAGATGCGCTACCGGACTGCGCTAATCACCGAAAATCCCTGACCAGCATATCGACAAGAGTCGTACTGGGCAACGGGCGGGCATCATAGCCAAGCGTAAGGGCCAGCGTCAACGACTTTTTCCCCCAGTAAATTCAAGTGCCTACTTATTGCCCGCTACAGGTCTGGCGTGCGTCTGCCGCTAACATCCCGGCTAAAAAAATGCGACAATGCGCGGCAGTTGAACACATGGTGAGTGGAGAACGATGTCTGCCAAAATCATAGATGGAAAACAGGTTGCGCAAACGATTCGCAGCCAGGTCGCGGCGCAAGTCCAACAGCGGTTGGCGGCAGGGAAACGGGCTCCAGGGCTGGCAGTCATTCTGGTGGGGGCGGATCCCGCCTCTCAGGTCTATGTCGGCAGCAAACGCCGGGCATGTGAGGAGGTGGGGTTTCTCTCCCGCTCCTATGACCTGAGTGCCACTGCCAGTCAGGAAGAGCTGCTGGCGCTGATTGACCAGCTTAATGCGGATAGCCACGTAGATGGCATTCTGGTTCAGCTGCCGTTGCCGGATCACTTTGATACCACTCAGGTGCTGGAGCGGATCCAGCCTGACAAGGATGTAGATGGATTCCACCCGTATAACGTCGGCCGTCTGGCACAACGTATTCCGGCGCTGCGCCCCTGCACTCCGAAAGGGATCATGACGCTGATCGAGACCACCGGCGTGAAGACGCACGGTCTACATGCTGTTGTGGTGGGAGCGTCCAACATAGTGGGGCGTCCCATGACTCTCGAATTGCTGCTGGCGGGCTGCACAACTACGACCTGTCACCGCTTTACCCGGGATCTGGAAGATCAGGTACGCCGTGCCGATCTGCTGGTTGTCGCAGTCGGCAAGCCCAACTTCATACCTGGGGAGTGGATCAAACCGGGGGCACTGGTAATCGATGTGGGCATCAATCGCCTGGCTGATGGCTCGCTGGTCGGGGATGTAGAGTTTGAGACGGCGCGCAGCCATGCCTCCTTCATTACCCCGGTACCCGGTGGCGTGGGCCCGATGACGGTCGCCAGCCTGATGGAAAATACCCTGATCGCCTGCAGTGAATATCACGACTGATCATGGCTGGCGATAACCCTGTGATCCCATGAGGAGGCAGGATTCGCCAGAAATCTGACAATAAAAAACCGGTTGCTCAGAGAGGAACCGGTTTTTTATTTATCCAACGGGTGTTATTTACATATTTTGTGCTTCGTTTGGCACAATCACAGAGGCGTGATTTCCTTTCGGCCCCTGTTGCAGTTCAAAATTGACAGCCTGACCCGCTTTCAGGGTCTTGTAGCCCTCCATTTGAATCGTGGAGTAGTGAGCGAAGATATCCTCACCGCCCCCTTCCGGACAGATAAACCCAAATCCTTTTGCGTTGTTAAACCACTTAACTGTGCCGGTTGCCATACTTCTACATCCTTTTATTGATTACCCAGAAGTCGTTGAGTAACCTGCGCCAGCCCTTTATAACTAGGGACATGGGCCCATAGCAGACGGGCACAGATTAGCAAGTAACCAATCTAGTCTAACTTTTGAGCGAGTCAAGAAGTTGTTAACAGCTGATGTGATCTGGTTAACAAGTCTATTGACAACCTTGTGTTAGACGGTAGTAATCTAGAGGTACCAAAGCGCGATTATGAGCAAGCAGAAAGAACTCTTTGCTAATGAAGAGATTGCAGAAGCAGAGAAAACAAAGCTGCAGCCGCCACCCATGTATAAAGTTGTGTTGAACAACGATGACTACACCCCGATGGAGTTCGTGGTGGAGGTGCTGCAAAAGTTCTTTGGTATGGATTTGGACAAGGCGACTCAGGTCATGCTGAGTGTGCATTATAGTGGTAAGGGTGTCTGCGGCATGTTTACCGCAGAGATCGCCGAAACCAAGGTTGTCCAGGTCAACACCTATGCACGTAACAACGAACATCCACTGCTCTGTACTATGGAAAAGGCTTGAATCTGATGACTTGATGGCGAGTGTGACACCACATTGTAGCTGTACTAGGGGAGGTGCCTATGTTGAATAAAGATCTAGAAAAGACGCTGAACGAGGCTTTCAAACTGGCCCGTGACGAGCGTCATGAATTCATGACCGTCGAGCACCTGTTGTTAGCCCTTCTGGATAACAGTTCAGCCCATGAGGCGCTGAGCTCTTGTGGTGCCGATGTTGAGCAGATGCGCAAGGAGATCCGCGCATTCATCACCCAAACTACTCCGCTCATACCGCGCGATGATGAAGATCGTGAAACCCAGCCGACACTGGGCTTCCAGCGCGTGTTGCAGCGTGCCGTCTTCCATGTGCAATCCTCCGGCAATACCGAAGTCAGCGGCGCCAACGTGCTGGTCGCTATCTTCAGTGAGCAGGAGTCACAAGCTGCCTATTTCCTGAAAAAAGCCGAGATCAGCCGTCTCGACGTCGTCAATTTCCTCTCCCACGGGGTGCGCAAGGACAGCAAGCCGGATCTCGGCAGCAATAACAATCCCGAGTCTGATGATGATGTTTCGGCCGCACAGATCGAGAGCTTTGCCACCAACCTGAACCAGCTGGTGCTGGAAGGGCGCATCGATCCGCTGATTGGCCGTGATCAGGAGCTCAATCGTACCATTCAGGTGCTCTGCCGCCGTCGCAAGAACAACCCGCTGCTGGTGGGTGAAGCCGGCGTGGGGAAAACCGCCATTGCCGAAGGGTTGGCCTATCGCATCGTCAAGGGGGATGTGCCCGAGGTGATTGCGGGCAGTACCATCTATTCGCTGGATATGGGTTCTCTTCTGGCGGGCACCAAATACCGTGGTGATTTCGAGAAGCGCCTCAAAGTACTGCTCAAGCAGATTGAGCGTCAGGAAGGGGCCATCCTCTTTATCGACGAGATCCATACCATCATTGGTGCCGGTGCTGCTTCCGGTGGTCAGCTGGATGCGGCCAACCTGATCAAGCCGCTGCTCTCCAATGGTTTGCTCCGCTGTGTGGGCTCCACCACTTATCAGGAGTACGCCCAGATCTTCGAGAAAGACCGTGCGTTGGCCCGTCGCTTCCAGAAGATCGATATTGTTGAGCCGACTATCGATGACACCACGCGCATCCTGATGGGGCTCAAGAGTCGCTACGAAGCCCACCACGGCGTGCGCTATACCGCCAAGGCGATCCGTGCAGCTGCCGAGCTCTCTGCCAAGTACATCAATGATCGTCATTTACCCGACAAGGCGATCGACGTGATCGACGAAGCGGGTGCCGGTCAGCGGTTGCTGCCGGCGAGCAAGCGCAAGAAAGTGATCAATGTGCAGGAAATTGAGTCCATCGTAGCCAAGATCGCCCGCATTCCGGAGAAATCAGTTTCTTCCTCGGATAAAGAGGTACTGAAGAACCTGGAGCGCAATCTGAAGATGGTGGTCTTTGGTCAGGATAAAGCCATCGAGGTGCTGACCGATGCGATTCGCCTCTCTCGTTCAGGTTTGGGTAACGAGCGTCGCCCGGTTGGTTGCTTCCTGTTTGCCGGTCCTACCGGTGTTGGTAAAACAGAGGTGACCCAGCAGTTGGGCAAGGCATTGGGTGTCGAGATGCTGCGCTTTGATATGTCCGAGTACATGGAACGTCACACCGTCTCACGTCTGATTGGTGCGCCTCCCGGCTACGTTGGTTTTGAGCAGGGTGGTCTGCTGACTGATGCGGTGATCAAGCATCCTCATTCCGTTGTGTTGCTTGACGAAATTGAGAAAGCTCACCCGGACGTATTCAATCTGCTGTTGCAGGTGATGGACAACGGTACCCTGACCGATAACAACGGACGCAAGGCGGATTTCCGTAACGTCATTTTGGTGATGACTACCAACGCCGGTGTGCAGGAGACTCAGCGCAAATCGATTGGCTTCCAGCAACAGGATTTGAGCCACGATGCCATGGCGGTGATCAACAAGACCTTCAGTCCGGAGTTTCGTAACCGGCTTGATCACACCATTTGGTTCAACCATCTCGATATGACGGTGATCCATCAGGTGGTCGACAAGTTCATTGTCGAATTGCAGGTTCAACTGGATGCGAAGGGAGTCTCTCTCGAGGTGTCCGAACGTGCCCGCCACTGGTTGGCAGAGAAGGGATATGACAGAGCCATGGGGGCCAGACCGATGGGTCGGGTTATCCAGGAGCACCTCAAGAAACCCCTGGCCAACGAGATCCTGTTCGGCTCACTGGTTGACGGGGGAATTGTGAAGGTTGAGTTGGTAAATGACAGCCTCAGCTTTGATTTTCAGGTCAATGTTGAAGCTGTTTCCCACTAAGCGTCAGTGATCAGAAAACGACAAAAAACCCCAACCGAAAGGTTGGGGTTTTTTGCTGAATTCCTGGCTTAGCGAGAGCGGAAAACAATACGTCCCTTGGAGAGATCGTAGGGAGTCAGTGCTACCGTTACTTTGTCTCCAGTCAGGATACGAATGTAGTTTTTGCGCATCTTGCCTGAAATATGAGCGATAACCACGTGACCATTCTCCAGTTCCACACGGAACATGGTATTGGGCAGGGTTTCGAGAATAGTGCCCTGCATCTCAATACTGTCTTCTTTAGCCATTGAATCCTCTTGATAAGCCACAACAAAAAACCGCTGGATCATGCCGGATTTAAGGCTATGTGTAAAGTTTACTCGGGCTTGGTGTCGATATTTTTCCATTCCCCCTGAATTAACAGCTCATGAGGGAGATAATTGCGCTTGTAATTCATCTTGCTACACGCCTCCACCAGATAGCCAAGATAGAGCCAGCTTCGCCCGGTTCGCTTGGCCAGATCGAGCTGGCAGAGGATGGCAAAGGTGCCCAGGGAGCGATCGGCATAATCCGGATCGAAGAAGGTATACATGGCGCTCAAGGAGTGGGGCAGCAGGTCTGTGGTGGCCACGCCGATAAGACGGCCCTCCTTGCGCATCTCCAGATAGAGTGGCGACATCCAGTCACAATGGAGAAAACCGCGATACTGGCTGCGGTTGGGGGGATACATGCTGCCATCGTGGTGGCGTTCGCGGATATAGCGTTCGTAGAGCAGGTAATACTCGGGTTTGTCATCGTAGCTCAGGACGATCTCGATATCCCTGTTGAGCTGGCGGATCCGCTTCTGGCCGCGGCTGGGACGAAAGTGTTCACTGTGAATACGAAGGGATTGGCAGGCATGGCACGCCGGGCAGTGGGGGCGATAGATGTCGTTGCCACTGCGGCGAAAACCGGCAGTCAACAATCGCTCGTAACCGTTGGCGTTGAGCAGATTGTGATCCATCAGCACCAGCAACTGCTCCTGTTCATGGTCCAGATAACTGCAGGGATGCTTGGGAGTCAGCCCTACTTTAAGGATCACTTCTTCAGTCATAAGCTGATTTCCCCCTCTTGCCAGCAGGAAGCCAATAGTGGTTGATGGCCAAGGCGTGCCAGCTCGGCCAGAAAACGGGCCCGTGGCCACTCCTCGATACCCAGGGTCGCCAGAAACGGGTTTTGCATCTGGCAATCGATGAGGGCGCCGCGATGGCGGGCGAAGTGGCGACAAAGTGCCACCATGGCAAGTTTGGCGCCGTTATCAATCCGGCTGAACATGGATTCACCGCAAAACAGTCGGCCGATAGAGAGGCCATACAGTCCCGCTTGCAGCTCTCCCTCCTGCCAGATCTCGATAGAGTGGGCATGACCCAGTTGGTGCAACTGCTGGTAGGCCTCGATCATGGGTTGGCTGATCCAGGTGCCATCGGCAGTGCGACGAGGGGCGGCGCAGGCGGTAATGACTTCATTAAAGGCGCGATTGACGGAAATATCGAATGGGGTACGGCGGATAATCTTCTGCAGTGTCCGCCCCACATGGAGTTGGTCGGGACGGATCACGCCGCGGGGATCCGGTGACCACCACAGGGTCGGTTGGTGGGGTTCATTCCACGGGAAGATCCCCTTGTGGTAAGCTGCCAGCAATCTGGCAGGGGAGAGATCCCCGCCGATCGCCAGCAAGCCGTTGGGCTCTTCCAGCGCATGGCTGGGGTCGGGAAACCAGCAAAGCTCATCATCCAGTTGGGTAAGATAGCGAGACATAAGGCAACGAGGTTCATAGATGAAGGCCATTATCCTGATAGTATCCAGCTTGCTCTGCTTTGTCACGGCGCCCGCCGGGGCGGAGGTCTACCAGCGCAATACCGCGCGGCCGGTCAATCAGGTGGTGTTTGGTCAGGTCGAAACGGTGCGCAATATTACCCAGCGCCAGATCCTGGAGTCCGAGCACTCTGGCTGGAAGACGCTGGGGGGGGCTGTGTTGGGCGGCCTGCTGGGGAACCAGTTTGGCGGCGGTCATGGCCGTGAAATCGCCACCGCCGTCGGCGCGCTCGCGGGGGCTGCAGCTGCGCAGCAATACCAGTCCGGGGGAACCGTGGTGGAAAACAAGTTGGTGGAGCTACTGATCCGCAACGAGCAAAATGCCCTTATCAACGTGATCCAGGATTATGATCCCGCCATGGTCTTTGCCAATGGGGACAAGGTGCGCATTCTCTACTTCGATGATGGGGTGCGGGTCGACAAGACTTACTGACTTTCGATAGTCATGGTGATGGGGAGACTGTGGCGGGAAAGGAACCCGCAGACTCTCCTGTCGGAAAGTCTGTCGGGCGGTAATACACGGGACTGATGCCCTGAGGATTCAGATAGCTGTCTCTTGAGAGACTATCTTGTCGCGACCGGTGTTCTTTGCCTGATAGAGCAGCCGATCCGCTACGCTCAGCGCCTCGTCCATGGATATCCGCCCGACGCTGATCACGCCGTAACTGGCGCGAACAAAGAGCGGGGTTTCCGGTGACAAGGGTTGCTGGCGCAGCTGCTGACGCAGCCCTTCAAGACGCTTGATCAACACGGGGACGGTACAGTGAGGCACCATCATGGCAAACTCCTCTCCACCAAAGCGGGCGATCATGGCATCGGGGAAGAACTGGGTCAGTAGCCGGGTCAGATGGCAGAGCAGTTGATCGCCGATGGCATGGCCCCAGTGATCGTTGACCTGCTTGAAGTGATCCACATCGAGCACACAGAGTGCGAGAGGCGTCTGCTGGCGCTGATGCTCTTCAAACCATTTTTGCCCTTCGTTGAACCAGTAGCGCCGGTTGTAGAGACCGGTTAGGTAATCACGATTGGCTGACTCCTGAATGCTGTTGAACTGCTCGAGCGCCTCCAGATTGTGGCTGACCCGACACTGCAGCTCTTCCGGCTCGAACGGCTGGTTGAGAAAGTCGTTGGCGCCCTGCTTGAGGTAGCGAGCAGAGAGACCGCGCTTGTCCGAGACCGAGATCCCGATAATCGCGAGCTGCTGCTTGCTGTAGCGCTCTCTCAGCATCCGCACCAGACTGATGCCATCGATATCCGGCATATAGTAGTCGACCAGTGCCAGCCGGATGTCCGGGTGTTGCTCCAGCATCGCCATCGCTTCACGGGCATGACTGGCCTCATGCACCTGCAACAACTGCTTGCGCAACTGGGCCATGGTGCGGTGACGGGAGGTGCGTGAGTCGTCGACCACCAGCACTTCGATCGACTGGTTGAGATAGAGGCGGTGCACCAGACTAACGGCATATTGCAGCGAGTGGCGCGAATCCTTCATCACATAGTCCAGCACGCCGGTTTCCAGCCAGGCGGCACGTTTATCCTCGCTGATGTCGGCAGTGAGGATCACCACCGGCAAACCTCGAGCCAGCAGCTCGTTGACCGCTTCGCCACGGGGCGCATCCGGCAAGGTCAAGTCCACCAGCGCGACCACATACTCCTCGCCCCGACAGTGACGGGCGCCTTCGAGGGTATCGAAGGCGTCAATCTCGAGGCCTGTCTGCTGGGCAATGGCCTGAGTCAGCATACGGCGGATGGTCAGGCTATCTTCGACAATCAATATCTTCTGTTTCATTAGACTCCTTTAAATAAAAAAGGCATACCGACTGGTATGCCTTATATCACAACTGCGCTTGTTTATTGCGCGTCGAGGTAGCGTTCGGCATCGAGGGCTGCCATGCAGCCGGTACCGGCAGAGGTGATCGCCTGACGGTAGTTGTGATCGGCCACATCGCCGGCAGCGAAGACACCTTCAATGCTGGTCTGGGTGGCAAAACCATCGAGGCCGCCACGTACCTTCAGATAGCCGTTTTGCATCTCCAGCTGGCCATCGAAGATCTGGGTATTGGGCTGGTGGCCGATGGCGATGAAGACGCCCATCAGCGGCAGCTCGCTGGTGCTGTTGTCCTGAGTGTTGCGCAGGCGCACACCGGTGACCCCCATCTGATCGCCCAGCACTTCGTCCAGGGTCTGGTGGGTGTGCAGCACGATATTGCCGCTTTCGACCTTGTCGTGCAGACGCTTGATCAGGATCTTCTCGGCACGGAACTCGTCGCGGCGGTGGATCAGGTGCACCTTCTTGGCGATGTTGGCCAGATACAAGGCCTCTTCCACAGCGGTGTTGCCGCCGCCGATCACCGCCACTTCCTGATTGCGGTAGAAGAAACCGTCACAGGTGGCACAGGCAGAGACGCCGCGACCCTTGAAGGCCTCTTCGGAGGGCAGGCCCAGATACTTTGCGGAGGCGCCGGTCGCGATGATCAGGGCATCGCAGGTGTACTCGCCGTTGTCGCCCTTGAGACGGAACGGGCGCTGAGTCAGTTCGACACTGTTGATGTGATCAAACAGGATGCGGGTGTCGAACTTCTCTGCATGCTCTTTCATGCGCTCCATCAGGGCAGGGCCGGTCAGCCCTTCCGGATCACCTGGCCAGTTCTCCACTTCGGTGGTGGTGGTCAGCTGACCCCCTTGCTGCATGCCGGTGATGAGCAGGGGATTGAGGTTGGCGCGGGCGGCATAGACGGCCGCGGTGTAACCGGCCGGGCCTGACCCTAAGATCAGCAATTTGCTGTGAGTGACTTGGCTCATGATGTCATTTCCGGGATGTGATGAGTTTGCGCGATTGTAGGTAATTCGTGATCCGGGGTCAAAGGCTGGTGAGTCGATTGCACTAATCGTGTTCACAAGGGGTGACATGCAAAATAAAGGAATAAAAAAACCGCCCATCGCGGGCGGATTTTCACTCATCTCCAACTGGCGCAGGCCAGCGCAGATCAGTTCAGCAGGGTCAGGGGATCCGTGTAGGCAAGGCCATGTGCCACGGCCACTTCCTTGCAGGTGAGTTTGCCCTCCATCACGTTGAGCCCGTGCAACAGGTTCGGATCGCTCAGCAGTGCCTGACGATATCCTTGCTGGGCCAGCTTGATGATAAAGGGGAGGGTGGCATTGTTGAGCGCCACGGTCGAGGTGCGGGCCACCGCCCCCGGCATGTTGGCGACACAGTAGTGCACCACCTCATCGACAATATAGGTCGGATCCTGGTGGGTGGTGGCGTGGGAGGTTTCCACACAGCCGCCCTGATCGATGGCCACATCGACGATGGCAGAACCCGGCTTCATGCGCGCAATGTGGTCACGGCGGACAAGTTTTGGCGCAGTGGCACCCGGTACCAGCACACCGCCGATGACCAGATCGGCCGCCAGCAGATGGCGTTCCAGCGTCTCGCTGTTGGAGTAGACCACCTTGGCCGCTCCCTGGAACTCGTTATCGAGACGGCGCAGGGTATCGACGTTGTTGTCGAGGATGGTCACATCCGCGCGCAGGCCAATGGCCATGCGGGCTGCATTGGATCCGACCACGCCGCCACCGATGATCACCACCTTGGCCGGTTCGACACCGGGTACGCCGCCGAGCAGCACACCGCTACCACCGCGCGATTTTTCCAGCGCCTGGGCACCCGCCTGAATAGACATGCGTCCGGCCACTTCCGACATGGGGGCCAGTAGGGGCAGGCCGCCACGGCCGTCAGTGACGGTTTCATAGGCGATACAGATGGCGCCGCTTTTCAGCAGGGCTTCGGTCTGGGGCAAGTCTGGCGCCAGATGCAGATAGGTGAACAGGGTCTGACCCGGACGCAGCATGGCACATTCGACAGGCTGAGGTTCCTTGACCTTGACGATCATCTCGGCTTTGGCGAAAACCTCTGCTGCAGAGGCCAAAATTTCGGCTCCAACAGCGATATAATCTGCATCGCTGAAGCCAATGCCGTTTCCAGCACCGCTTTGGACGAAAACAGTATGGTTTCGTGCTGTCAGTTCACGTACACTGGCCGGAACCATGCCTACGCGGTATTCATGGTTTTTTATCTCTTTAGGTACACCGATAATCATGCTATCCCTCGTCTATAGATTGGTGTTTCATGTTGCCAAAATGTTAACCAACATTTGCGCCTAGTATATTCAGGTATTGACAGGATTTGTGACCATAATTATAAAATGACTGGTGATTCTTACCAAAAAATAGCCAAAGGATGGAATAAAATGATGGAAGCTAAGAGTCGGCTAAAGGATTTGGACAGGATTGACCGCAACATTCTTAATGAACTGCAAAAGGATGGCAGGATTTCGAATGTTGAGTTGTCCAAGCGAGTTGGCCTGAGTCCTACACCGTGTCTGGAACGGGTTCGTCGCCTCGAGCGACAAGGTTATATCGAAGGATATGCCGCTATTCTGAACCCTCATTATCTGGACGCATCTCTGCTGGTGTTTGTAGAGATAACCCTTAATCGCGGGGCGCCTGATGTGTTTGAACAGTTCAACAAGGCTGTTCAGGTGCTCGAAGAGATCCAGGAGTGTCATCTGGTTTCCGGTGACTTCGACTATCTGCTCAAGACCCGAGTCAGCGACATGTCGGCTTACCGCCGTCTGTTGGGGGAAACCCTGCTGCGTCTGCCCGGTGTCAATGACACCCGCACCTACGTGGTGATGGAAGAGGTCAAGCAGAGCAGTCGTCTGGTGATCAGCACCCGATAAAGCAGGTTATGCCGTGGTGTCTTTTCCATATGAGACACCATGACAGTCAGAAACGAGCGGCCGGTCCGCTCGTTTCTTCTTGTAAAGATAATTGCAAATATGGCCCCGTCCCATCAGGCTCTGGCTGACAATCGATGGGCTTTTCGGGGATACTAGGCCCCCTTATTTCCTGCATTACATGTTTTCAGAAAGGAGCCGGAGTTTGGCCGATAAAAAGCTGTTTACTCCTTTATCAGGTACACAACGGATCTTCGAAGCCGTCTTGATCGCCATCACCCTGATGGCTGCTTATCTTCTGCTTGCCCTGTTGTCCTATCATCCCGCTGATCCCGGCTGGTCCCAGACCTCCTGGCAAGGGGAGGTGAAGAACCTCGCCGGTAGTGCCGGTGCCTGGCTCGCCGATATCACCATGTTTACCTTTGGTGCCTTCTCCTATCTGGTGCCGCCGCTGGTGGTGCTGCTGGGCTGGAGTCTGTTCTGGCGCCCGAGCCGTCTGCTCGATGTGGATTACCTCACCCTGGGGGTGCGGATCATCGGCTTTATCCTGACCGTGCTCGGCATGTCGGCCATTGCCAGCATGAACTTCAACGATATGCAAAACTTCTCCGCCGGTGGTCTGGTGGGGGATGTGATCGCTTCTGCAGTGGTGCCGCTGTTTGGCGGCGTCGGGGCCAACCTGATGCTGCTCTGCTTCGTGGCAACCGGCATCACTCTGTTTACCGGCTGGTCCTGGCTCACCATCGTCGAGCAGATCGGTGCGGCCTGTACCGGTTCGGTCAGCGCCGTTTACCACTTCCCGACCACCCTCGGCCGCTGGCTGACCGGTGGCTGGCGTCAACCCCGCAACGAGGGGCCGGATCCCTTGCTGGAAGGCGGGGTAGGGGCCATCGCGTTTGATGATGAGGAAGATGAGCCGCACACCAGCTGGACGCGCAAGCCCAAGGCCAAGAACCAGAAGGCTGCCGCCGAAGAGTGGCTGCCGGAACTCGACGACGATACCTTCGAGTTCGATCCCCAGTTTGATGATGAGGATGACGAGCCGGCGCCAGCTGCCAAACCGAAACGTGCGGTGGCGGCTGCCAATGGGCGCCGTCAGCCGGTACTGGCTGTGGCCGATGACGATGATGAGGACGATCTGGATCTGCCGTGGGCCGAGGGGGACGACGAGGTCGCCGCGCCGGCAGTCGTCGCACCGACCAAGCCCAAGCGTCGTCCGCAATCTACGCTGCCGCCGTTGCCGAGTATCGAGCTGCTCGACCGTCCACCCGCCAAGACCCAGATGATGAGCAAGGATGAGCTGGATCGCATGGGGCGTCTGGTGGAGGCCAAGCTTGCCGACTACAACGTGCAGGCCAAGGTGGTGGGTGTCTATCCGGGCCCGGTCATTACCCGTTTCGAGCTGGATCTGGCGCCGGGCATGAAGGCGAGCAAGATCACCAACCTGTCGCGCGATCTGGCCCGTTCCCTCTCTGCCAGCAGTGTGCGGGTGGTGGAAGTGATCCCGGGCAAGACCTTCGTCGGTATTGAGCTGCCCAACCGGGTGCGTCAGACCGTTTACCTGCGCGAGACCCTCGACTGCGATGCCTTCCGCGATAGCCGCAACCCGCTCACCATGGGCCTGGGTCAGGACATCGCCGGCGAGCCGGTGGTGGTGAACCTGGCCAAGATGCCGCACCTGCTGGTGGCCGGTACCACAGGTTCCGGTAAGTCGGTAGGGGTCAACACCATGATCATCTCGATGCTCTACAAGTCATCCCCCGATGATCTGCGCTTCATCATGATCGATCCCAAGATGCTGGAACTCTCGGTCTACGAAGGGATCCCCCATCTGCTGACCGAGGTAGTGACCGACATGAAGGATGCCGCCAATGCCCTGCGCTGGTGTGTGGGCGAGATGGAGCGTCGCTACAAGCTGATGTCGGCAGTCGGGGTGCGCAACCTCAAGGGCTACAACGACAAAGTGCTGGCGGCTATCGAGGAGGGGGATCCCCTGCTGGATCCGTTGTGGCGCCCGGGTGACTCCATGGATCAGATGCCGCCAGAGCTGGAGAAGCTGCCCCATATCGTGGTAGTGGTGGACGAGTTTGCCGACATGATGATGATCGTCGGCAAGAAGGTGGAAGAGCTGATCGCCCGTATCGCCCAGAAGGCGCGGGCCGCCGGTATTCACCTCATTCTGGCGACCCAGCGTCCGTCGGTGGATGTCATTACCGGTCTTATCAAGGCCAACATCCCGACCCGTATTTCGTTCCAGGTGTCGAGCAAGATCGACTCGCGCACCATCATCGATCAGGGCGGCGCTGAATCTCTGCTCGGCATGGGCGACATGCTCTACATGCCGGCCGGTACCTCCAACCCGACCCGGGTACACGGTGCCTTTGTTGATGACCACGAGGTACACAAGGTGGTGGCGGACTGGAAACTGCGCGGCGAGCCGAACTACATCGAGGAGATCCTCTCCGGTGAGTCGGGTGGCGAAGGTGGCAGCGGCGAATATGGCGGTGGTGGCGACGAAGAGCTCGACCCCCTGTTCGACGAAGCAGTCGCTTTTGTTGTGGAGTCCCGCCGTGGCTCGACCTCCAGCGTCCAGCGCAAGTTCAAGATTGGTTACAACCGGGCAGCCCGTCTCATCGAGCAGATGGAGAATCAGGGCATCGTCAGCTCACCGGGTGGCAATGGTCAGCGCGACGTGCTGGCACCGCCGCCGGTGCGGGACTAAGCCTCACCCGTTTCATACTATCCCTGGCCATGCCCTCCGCGGGCGTGGCCTTTTATCGAGAGCGTCTTTATGAAGAGCGTGATGAAAAAACAACTGTTGATGGGTACCGTGCTGCTGATGGCCAGCAGCCAGGTGTGGGCCGATGCGGCCAGCGATCTCAAACAGAAGCTGGCGGGTGTCAGCCTCTTCGCCGCCAAATTTGCCCAGACCGTCTATGACAGCAAGGGCAAGGAGCTGCAAAAGGCCAGCGGCGACCTGCTTGTGCAACGCCCCAACCGTTTCAACTGGCACACCACCTCGCCGGACGAGAGCCTGATCGTGGCAGATGGTCAGGATGTCTGGGTCTATGATCCCTTCGTCGAGCAGGTCACTGCCCTCAAGCTGAAAGATGCGGTGCTCAACACCCCCTTTATCTTGATCGCCGGTAATGACGACAAGTTCTGGAAGAACTATGACGTGACCCAGCAGGGGGATGTCTACACCGTCACCAGCCGCAACAAGGATGAGCTGATCGCCTCCTTCCGTGTCACCTTTGACAGACAAGACAACATCAGTCGTTTCGATGTGAAAGAGGCGCAAGGGCAGTGGAGTGAATTCACCCTGAGCAGCTTCAACCGCAAGCCGGTGCTCAAGGGCAACGAATTTGTTTTCAAGATCCCGAAGGGGGTCGAGCTGGACGACCAGCGCTAATGAGTAAGCGGTCGTTGGATTGCTCGCCACTGCGCCAGTCAAAGGCGAGTGGCGTGACGCTGGGTGGTCAATACAGATGAGTAACTTGTCGCTGGATTTTTCATCGGACTTTCGTCCGCTGGCGGCCCGGATGCGGCCGCAAAACCTCGACCAGTATATCGGTCAGCAACATATCCTGGGGGCTGACAAGCCCCTGCGCAAAGCCATTCTGGCGGGTCACTGCCACTCGATGATCCTGTGGGGGCCACCCGGGACCGGCAAGACCACGCTGGCGGAGCTGATGGCTCACTACTGTCAGGCGGAAGTGGAGCGACTCTCGGCGGTCACCTCCGGAATCAAGGAGATCCGCACCGCCATCGACAAGGCGAAGGAGAACAGCTGGCGCGGGGTGCGTACCATCCTGTTTGTGGATGAGGTGCACCGCTTCAACAAGAGTCAGCAGGATGTGTTCCTGCCCTACATCGAAGATGGCACTATCACCTTTATCGGTGCCACCACCGAAAACCCCTCGTTCGAACTCAACAACGCACTGCTCTCACGAGCCCGGGTCTATCTGCTCAAGCGACTGGAGGAGAGCGATATTCTCGCCATGCTCGATCAGGCGATGACCGATCCCCGTGGTCTTAATGATCCGGCACTCACCTTTGCCCCGGGCGTCAAAGAGGCGCTGGCCAAGGCGGTGGATGGGGACGGGCGAAAATCCCTCAACTATCTGGAGCTGTTGGCCGACATGGCCGAAACCGATAGCGCAGGGGCGCGGGTGATCGACAGCTCCCTGCTCGCCGCCGTGGTAGGGGAGCATGTGGCCCGCTTCGACAAGGGGGGCGATCACTTCTACGACCTCATCTCGGCGGTGCACAAATCCATTCGCGGCTCGGCGCCGGATGCGGCGCTCTACTGGTATGCCCGTATGGTGAGCGCCGGTTGCGATCCCCTCTATATTGCCCGCCGTTTGCTGGCGATTGCCTCGGAAGATGTGGGCAATGCCGATCCCCGTGCCATGCAGGTCGCCCTGTCAGCCTGGGATTGCTTCCATCGGATCGGGCCGGCGGAAGGGGAGCGGGCTATCGCCCAGGCGATCGTCTATCTCGCCTGCGCCCCGAAAAGCAATGCGGTCTATACCGCCTGGAAGGCGGCGCTTCATGATGCCAAAAACCTCCCTGACTTCGAGGTGCCGGTACACCTGCGCAATGCGCCGACCAAACTGATGAGCGATCTGGGCTATGGCGCCGAGTATCGCTACGCCCATGACGAGCCGGGCGCCTATGCTGCGGGCGAGCAGTATTTCCCGCCCGAGCTGGCGGGCAAGCAGTACTACCAGCCCACCGATCGCGGCCTTGAAAAGCAGATTGGCCAGAAGCTCGATTATCTCCATGAACTGGACAGGCAAAGTCCGCAGCAACGGGGCAAATAGCCCCTTTGTTACCTCGCATGGCTGAAAATTGGTCAGGCGTTTGAATATGCAGGACGGTTTGCGTGTCAAAGTCGGTAAAAACGACACAAATAGTCCCTGTTCGGGCGGGGGGGCGGTCTGCTACACTGCCCGTCTGACCCCGCTTGTCTTGGCCTTGCGCCATCTTCTTGATCTCGAAGGCCTGATAGTTAAGGCCCGATTCTGAAGACGATTGGGGTGCGCCAACCGATGTTAACTTCCGGATCTGTTTCCCAGCCCGTCATGACGACTCAGGCCCAGATCCCATTTTAAAAAAGTAGGTAAACCATGCTGGATCCCAAATATCTGCGCAGCGATATCGAAGAGGCTGCCGCTCGTCTGGCGACACGTGGCTACGTTCTGGACGTAGCGGCTGTCAACGCTCTGGAAGAGAAACGCAAGGATCTGCAGTCCCGTACCCAGGAGCTGCAGGCCGAGCGCAACGCCCGCTCCAAATCCATCGGTGAAGCTGCCCGTCGTGGTGAAGATGTTGCCCCGCTCAAGGCCGAAGTGACCAAAATCAACGACGAGCTGGAAACCAGCAAGGTCGAGCTGGATGCCCTGCTGGCCCAGCTGAAAGCCATTGCCGACGCCATCCCCAACCTGCCGAGCGAGACCACCCCGGTGGGCCGTGACGAGAACGACAACGTGGAAGTGCGTCGCTGGGGTACCCCGCGCGAGTTCAGCTTCCCGGTACGCGATCACATCGATCTGGGCGAAGCGGCCAAGGGCGTTGACTTCAAAAACGGCGTCAAACTCTCCGGTACCCGTTTCGTAGTGATGAAGGGTCAGATTGCCCGTCTGCACCGTGCCCTGGCTCAGTTCATGCTGGATCTGCACACCCAGAAGCATGGTTACACCGAGTGCTACGTGCCCTATCTGGTGAACCCGGACAGCCTCTATGGCACCGGCCAGTTGCCGAAATTTGCCCAGGACCTGTTCAATACCGGTATCGAAGGTGAAGGGGAAGAAGAGGGCAAGGTACGCAAGTTCTCCCTGATCCCGACCTCCGAAGTGCCGCTCACCAACATGGCCCGTGACGAGATCTTTGACGCGCAAGAGCTGCCAATCAAGATGACCGCCCACAGCCCCTGCTTCCGCTCTGAAGCCGGTTCCTACGGTCGTGATACCCGTGGCCTCATCCGTATGCACCAGTTCGACAAGGTTGAAATGGTTCAGCTGGTTCACCCAGAGAAATCCTGGGATGCGCTGGAGGAGATGGTGGGTCACGCCGAGAAGGTGCTGCAACTGCTGGAGCTGCCGTATCGCGTGATGGCGCTCTCTACCGGTGACATGGGCTTCTGCGCTTCCAAGACCTACGATCTGGAAGTGTGGCTGCCGGCCCAGAACACCTATCGCGAGATCTCCTCCGTCTCCAACTGCACCGACTTCCAGGCGCGCCGCATGCAGGCTCGCGTGCGCATCGACGGCAAGCCGCAGCTGCTGCACACTCTGAACGGTTCCGGTCTGGCGGTGGGTCGTACTCTGGTTGCCGTGATGGAGAACTACCAGCAGGAAGATGGCCGCATCGCCATCCCGTCTGCGCTGCAATCCTACATGGGTGGCCTGACCCACATCGGGTAAGCTCACGCCGCTGACCACAACGCCATGGCATTGCCATGGCGTTGTGCATTCTGGCGCCGATCAACCGTTTTAGTACTGAAAAAATGCGGCTTTTCGGCGTCGCTTTGAACAGTTAACACATTTTTATCAAGCAATGCGCAATCGTTTTTGTTAGACTGCGCCGCAATTTCGCAGGACATCTTTTTCTATGGTCTGGATTGATTACGCCATCATCGGCATCGTCGGTTTCTCTGCTCTCATCAGCCTGGTGCGCGGCTTTGTCAAGGAGGCTATGTCTCTTGTCACCTGGTTCGTCGCCTTCTTTATTGCCAGCCATTTCTATCCCGATCTCGCCGTCTATTTCACCTCCTTCTCCGACGCGCTGGTTCGCAACGGTCTGGCCATCGCGGCGCTGTTTGTGGCGACCCTGATCCTCGGCAGCGTGGTCAACTATGTGGTGGGCCTGTTGGTGGACAAGACGGGTCTCTCTGGTACAGATCGGGTGCTGGGGGTCTGCTTCGGTGCAATTCGCGGGGTGCTGATCGTCAGTGCCCTGCTTTTTTTCATGGATACCTTCACCAGCCTCTCCCAGAGCGACTGGTGGGTAGCGTCCAAGCTGGTGCCGGAGTTCAAGCCGGTGATCCAGTGGTTTTTCGGGTTCATGTTGAACTCATCCAGTTTTCTTAAACAGGTATAGTGACTTCGAGGTAGCAAAGACATGTGTGGTATTGTCGGTATAGTTGGCACCACCCCCGTCAATCAGGCCCTCTACGACGCCTTGACGGTGTTGCAGCACAGGGGACAGGATGCCGCCGGGATCGTGACCATTGATAGTGGAAACTTCCGGCAACGCAAGGCCAATGGCCTGGTGAAGGACGTGTTTGAAGTGCGCCACATGCAGCGTTTGCAAGGGAACATCGGCATAGGTCATGTCAGATATCCCACCGCAGGCAGCTCAAGTGCCGCTGAAGCCCAACCTTTTTATGTGAACTCGCCCTACGGCATGGTGCTGGCCCATAACGGCAACCTCACCAACGCCAAGGAGCTCAAGGAGCAGCAGTTCAAGGTCGCCCGTCGTCACATCAACACCACCTCCGATTCGGAAGTGTTGCTGAACGTGCTGGCCCACGAGCTGGATCGTTGTGACAAGATGGCCCTGCGCCCCGAAGATATCTTCGCCGCGGTGCGCAGAACCCATCAGCAGATCCGCGGCGCTTATGCGGTGGTCTCGCTGGTGATTGGTCATGGTCTCATCGGTTTTCGCGATCCCAACGGCATTCGCCCGCTGATCCTCGGTCGTCGTCAGGACGAGCAGGGCCAGGTGGAGTACATGCTCGCCTCCGAGAGCGTGGCACTCGACGCCATCGGTTTCGAGACGGTGCGGGATATTGCGCCGGGTGAAGCCATCTACATCACCGAGCAGGGCCAGCTCTTCTCCGAGCAGTGTGCGGAGAACCCGCAGATGAGCTCCTGTATCTTCGAATATGTCTATTTCGCCCGTCCCGATTCGTGCATCGACAAGGTCTCGGTCTACGCCGCCCGCCTCAACATGGGTCGCAAGCTGGGTCAGAAGATTGCCCGCGAGTGGGAAGATCTCGACGTTGATGTGGTTATCCCCATCCCCGAGACCTCCTGTGACGTGGCGCTGGAGATCGCTCACACCCTGGATCTGCCATACCGTCAGGGCTTCGTGAAGAACCGCTACATCGGCCGTACCTTCATCATGCCGGGCCAGACCCAGCGCAAGAAGTCGGTGCGCCGCAAACTCAACGCCATCAGCTCCGAATTCAAGGGCAAGAAGGTGTTGCTGGTAGATGATTCCATCGTGCGTGGCACCACGTCCGAGCAGATCATCCAGATGGCCCGTGAAGCGGGGGCAGCCAAGGTCTACTTCGCCTCGGCGGCACCGGAAATTCGCTTCCCCAACGTCTATGGCATCGATATGCCCACAGCCAACGAGCTGATCGCCCACGGCCGTGAAGTGGAAGAGGTATGCAAGCTGATTGGCGCTGACGGCCTGATTTTCCAGGATCTGGAAGATCTGGAAGCCGCCGTGCGGGAGATCAACCCGGATCTGCGTCACTTCGAGACCTCGGTCTTCAATGGCCACTACGTCACCTCCGACGTGGACCAGTCCTATCTGGATCACCTCAACGCCCTGCGCAACGATGACACCAAAGCGGTGCGTGAATGGCAGGAAGGCACCAGCAATCTGGAAATTTTTAACGAAGGCAGTTAAACGTTTGCGATTTTGCCGGATGGGATAGCGAAATGGGGGCCAGTGGCCCCCATTGTCGTTTCTACCTCGCACCGGCAGAAGGGGTAGGGGGTATCTGTTTGAAAAACATCCGTTTATCTTGCCGGATATGGGCATGGCCAGCAGGATCCGCTAGCATAGGTGGCAACATATATGACCGATACGCTTTTAACCGGCGTGTTTAACAAACGAGAGTTTAGATGGATGATCTGTTAGCCCCTGTGCGCCAGTTTTTGCAGTGCGAGACCCCGGATGAGTGGGTGGAGATGGCGCGGGATCCGGCCCGTTTACCGACCCTGCTCATCGATCACGCCAACTGCGAGACCAAGGCCGCACTCACTGCCCACAGTCTGGTGCGCCGCTACTGCCTGCCCAAGGGCAAGCGCCATCTGCTGCCCAAGCTGGAGTTCTATCGCGAGCTGGATGCCATCCCAGAGAAGGCCGAGATCCTGGGCAAACGCAGCATGGGGGAGTCTGATCGCACCGTCTTTGCCGAGCTGGAACGCAATCCGCTGCTGTTTCCCATGGTGAGACTCATTCAGGAGGAGCTGCATCACTTCGAGCAGGTGCTGGAGATCATGCAGGCCCGCGGCATCGAATACGGGCCGGTGACGGCCTCCCGCTATGCTCGCCAGTTGATGCAGCATGTGCGCACCCATGAGCCGGCCACCATAGTCGACAAGATGATCATCGGCGCCTATATCGAGGCCCGCTCCTGCGAGCGCTTTGCCAAGCTGGCCCCCCATCTGGACGAGGAGTTGAGCCGCTTCTATGTCTCTTTGCTGCGCTCCGAAGCGCGTCACTATCAGGATTACCTGAGCCTGGCCGAACAGTACGCAGGGGAGGATATCAGCGAGCGGGTAGCCTTCTTTGGCAAGCTGGAAGCCGAGCTAATCTGCTCGCCGGATCCGCAGTTCCGGTTCCATAGCGGCCTGCCTGTCACATCTGACAGTTGTTGACGCACAGGGGGCAAACTACTATTGCCCTGTTCCTACTACGAGCGACAAGTAGTTACTTTTGAGCGCAATTCCCGGCCCTGAGCCGGGATCTTTTTTTCTGTCGTACGTCCTTCCGGTTTTTGGCGCTCTATGCTGAATCCCTGGCTATTTTTGCGTCTTCCCCTTGCGATGAAATCCTGTTCGATCAGCCGGTTATTGTGGTGATAAAGTGCTCATTCAAGTGGCTCACCCTTGTAGAAACGGGCGAAACCGTGTACTTTTTTGCCTTCGCAAGATTTGAATAACCAATCAATAGGAGCGTGTATGCGCATTGTTCTGTTGGGGGCTCCGGGCGCCGGCAAAGGTACCCAGGCTCAGTTCATCATGGAAAAACACGGTATTCCCCAGATCTCCACCGGCGACATGCTGCGTGCGGCGATCAAAGCGGGCACCGAGCTCGGTCTGAAAGCCAAAGCTGTGATGGACGCAGGTCAGCTGGTCTCTGACGACATCATTATCGGTCTGGTCAAAGAGCGCATCGCTCAGCCGGACTGCGCCAAAGGCTTCCTGTTGGACGGTTTCCCGCGCACCATTCCCCAGGCGCAAGCCATGAAGGACGCTGGTGTCGTGGTTGATTTCGTGCTGGAGTTCGATGTGCCGGACGAAGAGATCGTCAAGCGCATGAGCGGCCGTCGCGTTCACTCCGGCTCCGGCCGTACCTACCACGTGGTGTTCAACCCGCCGAAAGTGGAAGGCAAGGATGACGTGACCGGTGAAGATCTGGTGATCCGCGCCGACGACGAAGAGACCACAGTACGCAAGCGTCTGGATGTATATCATCAGCAGACCGCGCCGCTGATCGGTTTCTACGGCAAAGAGGCGGAAGCGGGCCACACCCGTTACGTCAAGATCGACGGCACCCAGCCGGTTGATCTGGTCAGCAAGCAGCTTGCCACCATTCTGGGCTGATCTTTGCTGCCGGCACTGTTTCCCGTGCCATCAGATAAATAAAGAGAAGGGCCCTGTCGGGCCCTTTTTGCATAATGACAGATAGACAGGAAGCCAACGTGACCACGAAAACCGGAATATTGCTGGTCAATCTGGGTACCCCAGCCGCACCGACCACCGCTGCCGTCAAAGCGTTCCTCAGCCAGTTCCTGCACGATCCCCGTGTGGTGGACCTGCCCCGTTACCTCTGGTGCCCGCTGCTCCACTTCATCATCTTGCCGACGCGCTCGCCCAAAGTGGCCAAGCTCTATCAGCAGGTCTGGACCGAGCAGGGCTCGCCGCTGATGGTGATAAGCCAACAGCAGCGCGCCGCACTGGAGCAGGAGCTCAAGCGGGAGGGGGTCGAGGTGCCGGTGGAGCTGGCAATGACCTATGGTTCCCCGTCAGTGAATGATGGCTGGCAGGCGCTCAAGGCCAAAGGGGTCAACCGGGTGATCCTGTTGCCGCTCTATCCGCAATATTCGGTCAGTACCACCGCCTCGGTCTTCGATGCCTGGGGCAAGGCGATGAAGAGAGAGCGCAATCTGCCGGTGGTACGGCTCATTCGTGATTATCACGCCCATCCCGAATACATTCAGGCGCTGGCCATGAGCGTGCGCCGTCACTGGGAGCAGCAGGGCCAGGGTGATCACCTGCTGATGTCGTTCCACGGTATTCCCGAGCGCTATGAGAACGAAGGGGACCCCTATGGTCACCAGTGTCGCCATACCGCCAGCTTGCTGGCCGAGGCGCTCGGGCTGGAGTCCGGGCAGTGGACGGCCAGCTTCCAGTCCCGCTTCGGCAAGGAGGAGTGGCTCAAGCCCTACACAGACGTGACCATCGCCGGTATGCCTGCTGCGGGCATCAAGCGGCTCGATGTGATTTGCCCCGCCTTTGCCGCCGATTGCCTCGAAACTCTTGAGGAAATTCAGGTACAAAACCGGGAGATCTTCATGGAGGCCGGTGGCGAGCGGTTTGAATATATTCCGGCCCTCAACAGCGATCAGGCCCATATCAGGATGATGGTCTCGCTCATTTGCCGCGAATTGGCATGAGTGACCGGCAGTCAGTCAAACAAGGAGTCGAGTCATGGTACATATCACGCTGATATACGCAGGCCTGCTGGGGCTGCTGTTTTTGGGGCTATCTTTCTGGGTGGTCAGACGTCGTGCCCAGTTCGGGGTGATGATAGGGCAGGGGGAAGCCCCCGAGCTGCTGGCGGCGATCCGGGCCCACGGTAATTTTGCCGAGTATGTGCCGCTGACCCTGCTGCTGATGGCGCTGTGCGAGCTATCCGGTGCCGGTGCGCTCTGGCTGCATGCCGGTGGCGCCATGCTACTGGTTGGCCGCATCCTGCATGCCATCGGCATCCAGATCCCCAAAGCCCCCAATGTGCCCCGTTTTCTGGGCACCTTGCTGTTCTGGCTAGCCCTCGGCCTCTTCTCGCTGCTGGCCCTGTTGCAGGGGATGGCGGCCGCCTGAAAACCGACGCTTTTTTATGCTAGGGAACCACCCCGGGCGGGGTGGTTTTTTTATGGTGAAAAGGCAAACGTTTTTCCTTGCAAGCCTTGTCTATACTGACTCCATTATTTAAACAGGGCGACTTTTCGGGGCGGCGGATTGTGTTAAAATCCCGCCCCTCTTTCCCCCAGAGCACAGAACATTGCCATGAAATTTCCCGGTCAGCGCAAGTCCAAACACTACTTCCCTGTCGACAGACGCGATCCCCTGGTGCCGCAAAATCCCCTGTTAACCGAGCTGGGCAAAGCCTACGTCGTCGGGATTGATCAGACCCTGGTTGATATTGAAGCCCATGTGGATGAAGACTTTCTGACCCGTTATGGTCTGAGCAAGGGGCACTCCGTTGTCATCAACGACGACGTGGCCGAACGGATTTATGACGAGCTCAAGACCAACAACATGGTAGTGAGCGAGTTTGCCGGTGGCACCATTGGCAACACGGTACACAACTACTCGGTACTGGCCGACTCCCACTCCATCCTGCTGGGTGTGATGAGTCAGGATATTCGCATCGGTTGCTACGCCTACCGTTATTTGTGCAACACCTCTTCCCGTGTCAATCTGGACTATCTGCAGCCGGTTGATGGTCCCATCGGCCGTTGCTTCACTTTCATTACCGAGTGCGGCGAGCGCAGCTTCGGTATCAACGCCGGCAAGATGAACCAGCTGGATGTGCAGCACATTCCGGAGGATGTGATCAAGGGGGCGTCTGCCCTGGTGATCACCGCCTATCTGGTACGTGGTGACGATGGTGATCCGATGAAAGAGGCGGCCATGACCGCGGTGCGTTATGCCCGCGAGGCCGGTATTCCCGTGGTGCTGACCCTGGGCACCCGTTTCGTCATCGACGAAAACCCCCAGTGGTGGCGCGACTTCATTGCCGAGAACGTGACCGTGCTGGCGATGAACGAAGACGAAGGTGAAGCCCTGACCGGCATCGCAGATCCGCTCGGTGCGGCCGACAAGGCGCTCGACTGGGCCGACATGGTGCTCTGTACTGCTGGCCCCATCGGCCTCTACATGGCGAGCTACACCGATGAGGACTACAAGCGCGAGACCACTCATACCTTGCTGCCCGGCGTTATCCCCGAGTTCAACATGTATGAGTTCAGCCGCCCGATGGCCCGCGCCAAGTGCCGCAAACCGGCCCGCATCTACTCCCACATCTCCCCGTACATGGGGGGCCCGGAGAAGATCAAGAACACCAACGGGGCAGGGGATGGCGCCCTTTCCGCCGTGCTGCACGACATGGTGGCCAACTCCTATCACCGGATGAATGTGCCCAACTCCGCCAAGCACATCTCCGAGTTCCTGACCTACTCCTCACTGGCCCAAGTGTGCAAATACGCCAACCGCGTCAGCTACGAGGTGTTGGCCCAGAGCAGTCCCCGTCTCTCCCGCGGTTTGCCGGAGAAAGAGGACAGCCTGGAAGAGGTTTACTGGGAGCGTTGATCTCCTAATCTGCAAGACGCCTCCATCGGGAGGCGTTTTTGCAGGCAAATGGGAGTTATCCCGGCTTTTTTCCCGGAATAACCCCAATATGCTTGAGTCCATGTCACTTTTACGACACCATTTGGCCATCGTATTGTCGCCCGACAATGCCGCAGCACCCGAAAGAAAGAGAGAATCCCATGAGCATGCTTAACGACAACCTTGACGCCAATTTCCAACTGTTTATCGAACAAGTCCGCGAGTCGGGTCAAGTGTGGGGTCTGCGCTATGGGGAAGACTGGGTCGTCTGCCGCTCCGCCGAATTTGAAGATGCCGACGTGATGCCGCTCTGGTCTGCCGAAGAGGATGCCCGTCTGCACTGTGTTGACGAGTGGGCCGATTACGAGCCGGAAGTGATCGATCTGGAAGAGTTTCTCGATATCTGGATCAACGATCTGGATGAAGATGATGTGCTAGTCGGCCCGAACTGGAACGCCGATCTGGAAGGCCAGGAGCTCGAACCCATCGAGCTGGCCAAGGCACTGGTTGAATTGGACGCCTGAAAGCGCCTCCATTGATGGCCTGAACGCACAGGCCATCGGGACAAAGACCGGCATCCGTGAGGGTGCCGGTCTTTTTTATGGTCGAATGGCCCTATTGATGAGTTAAAAGCCGATTTGCCTTTGCACCTGTCAGGGGGATGGTCCATCATCAACCTTTTGCCAAGGGAGGAGCGCCATGTTTGTATTCGACGTAACGGGAGCTGCGGGTGAGAAGGCCAGCATTCGGGTGCAGGCGCTGGATTGGGCGCAAGCCGGACCTGTGACCTTCCAGTGCGATGACGATCAGCTGGCGGTCGTGCTCCTGAGCGGTTGTCGTTGCGATGCGGTGGGCTTTTTCAATCTGTTGGCGGGGTGCAAACCGCTCTATATCGAGCAGTGGCTCAGCTATCTGCAGGAGAGTGGTCGCATTGGCAAGTGGAGCCATCAGACCGAGAGTCCCGCCGATGGGGACTATCTGGCCAGAGCCGGTCTGGAGCACGATGAGCTCAATACCCTGCTTGGCCAGGTCTATCAGGTGGCGGGGTTCAACCGGTTGCAGATCAACCGTTACCTCAAGAACCGCCACAATCCTACTACACTGGCGACCCGTTACGATCAGAAAGAGCTGGAGCGCTATCGCCAGCTCAATGACATCATTCTGACCCTTTTGAAGCTGAAGCATCCTCAGTAAAGAGCCCCAGCTGGCTGATATCCGGTCGCAACGGTTGCGGCCGGGCGATCAGATAGCCCTGCAAGCCATCCACGTACATCCCCTGCAGCAGCTGTTTCTGACCAAGCTGTTCTACCCCCTCTGCAATCACCTGACACCCCATCCGATGTGATACATCGACGATCATTCGTACGAACTGCTGGTTGGTCTGATCCTGCTCCAGTCCGGTGATCAGGGCAGGGTCCAGCTTGATGTAGTCGGGCTTGAGCTCACGAAACAGGGTAAAGGAGCCGATCCCCTTGCCGAAATTGGCGATGGCCGAGCGACTGCCGTTGCGGCGCAGCAGTTCAAATACCCGCTTGGCGCCTGTCAGGTTGCGTTCCAGATGCTCTTCATCCAGTTCGAACACCAGATTGGCACTGGTATTGGGATCTTTGAGCAGCTGGCGGTCAAGCCAGATCAGGAAGGCGCTGTTTTGCAGCAAGTTGGGAGAGAGATTGATCCCCCAGCGACTCTGGTTGGCACCAAAGGCCCGGTACTGACGCATGATGTGGGTAATGACCAACTGCTCCAGCCGCATCACCATATCCAGCCGCTGTGCCATGGCAAACAGGGTGTCGGTGGGCAGTGCTGTGCCGTCGCTGCCGCTGAAGCGGGTGTAGATCTCGTTGTAGGCCAGCATGCTGCGGTGCAGGGGCTGGATCGGCTGATAGGTAAAGCTGAGGCGCTCCTGTGCCAGCACTTCAGTAAGCACGTCGCGCCAGTGGTGTTGCCCCTGCAGCTCGGAGGCGCTGTCATCCTGTTGGATGGCCCAGCCGTTGATGGTTTCGGTCTGGGCGCGAGCCAGCGCCAGATCCGCTCTGGCCAGTACGGCTTCAATTTTCTGGCCGCTGCTGAGCTTGGTCAGCCCCGAGTAACCGGTGCTCTCCAGCTCGTGCTGATCCTGATAGTGATCGAAGGCCACCTTCAAATCCTGCCCCAGCAGATGGGGAGGAATATTGGCCACCGGTTGCACCAGCACGGCGAAATCGGCCCCCGAAATGCGGTAGACCTGATTGCCCGGGAAACGGCTTACCACCCGCTTGATAAGGGCCGCCATGTCCTTGATGTAGGCATCACCAGATTGGAAGCCGCGCTGGGCGTTGATCTTGCCAAGCTCGGTGGCACGGATCAGCACCAGGGTCGCGGTCTGGGTGTCCTGATCCCGCTGCAGCAACTCGGTCATGTCGCGGCGAAACGCGTGGCGGTTGAGTAGCTGGGTCAGCTCGTCGGTGGTGGCCAGGTTGCTGAGCTCGGTCAGCTGGCGATGAGCGCTCTGCTCGGCGCTTTCGAACTGCTCCAGCAGCTGTTGCAGCACCTCCTGGGAGGCGGGCTCATCGAGTTGTGAGGGATCCCGTCCCCTGATCGCCTTGACCCAGGTGAGCTCCTGATGCTGGAGCATGCCATCCATGGTGCGGATGGCCAGCATCAACAGCAGGATCATGCCAAGCAGTGTGGTGGCCAGGATAATGGCCAATGTGAGCGGTGTGCTCTGAAGGGCCAACCAAACTGCTTGCAGGAGCAGCAGGGGTATGGTCACTATGGTGGCGATCAGAAAGAGGGTACGTCCGAGCTTGTGAACCATCTTGTCATCCTTGAAGTGGCTGCTTTGTGGGGGAATTTTAACCAAGCTGGCGGAGCAAAGCATGCTATTCCTCGCAACTCGGTGAAAAGGGTCAATTGAGATCGGTTAAATGTGAGTGAAACCACTTTCACAGGTGCCGAAACAGGCGAAGATGAGTTGAAAATAGATCAAACAAGGCAGAGGTAAATCATGTTGTTAGAGCCCGAAAATAGTGCCAAAGCACGACAATTATTGAACCAGAGTATGGCACTGGTGCTGGCGGGTGGACGTGGTAGTCGCCTGAAGCAGTTGACTGACAACCGCGCCAAGCCTGCCGTCCATTTCGGTGGCAAATTCCGGATCATTGATTTTGTGCTCTCCAACTGTATCAACTCGGGGATCCGCCGGGTTGGTGTAGTCACCCAATACAAATCTCACAGCCTGCTGCGTCACCTGCAATCGGGCTGGTCCTTCCTGCGTTACCAGATGAACGAATTCATCGACCTGCTCCCTGCCCAGCAACGGGTGGACGAGGTGCACTGGTATCGCGGTACCGCCGATGCCATCTATCAGAACGTCGATATCATCCGTGACTACGGCCCCAAATACCTGGTGGTGCTGGCGGGGGATCACATCTACAAGATGGATTACGCCGCCATGCTGCTCGACCATGTGCGCCTTGGTGCCAAGGTGACGGTCGCCTGTATCGAGGTGCCGCGGGCCGAGGCATCGGCCTTCGGGATCATGGATATCGACGAGCAGCGCAAGATCCGCGCATTCGTCGAAAAACCGGCCAATCCGCCCGCCATGCCGGGTTGCGAAGATCGCTCGCTGGCCTCCATGGGGATCTATATCTTCGAGGCGGAGTACCTCTACCAACTGCTGGAGGAGGATATTCACAATCAGGACTCCAAACACGACTTCGGGATGGATGTGATCCCCCGCATCGTGGAGGAGGGGATGGCATTTGCTCACCCTTTCAACATGTCCTGTGTCGGGGCGCGCGAGGGGCAAAAGCCCTACTGGCGTGACGTGGGTACGCTGGACTCCTTCTGGGAAGCGAACATGGATCTCGCCTCCGTGCTGCCCGAGCTCGACATCTACGATCAGAACTGGCCCATCTGGACCAGCCAGACCCTGACGCCACCGGCCAAGTTTGTGCAGGACCGCAATGGTCAGCATGGCATGACCATCAACTCCATGTTCTCGGGCGGTACCATCGTCAGCGGGTCGTTTGTGCTCAACTCGGTGCTCTTTACCAATGTGCGGGTGCACTCCTTCTGCACCCTGGATCAGGCCATCATCTTCCCCGGGGTCGAGATTGGCGCCGGTTGCCGTCTGCGCCGGGTGGTGGTGGACAAGGGATGCGTGCTGCCCGATGGGCTGGTGGTGGGCGAGAATGCCGATGAGGATAGCCGCCGCTTCTACCGCTCCGAGCAGGGGATTGTGCTGGTGACCAAGGAGATGTTGGACAAGCTGGTTTGAGGAAGTCCTTGAAACTGTGTCAGACGCTGTAATGCAAAGGGAGCCAAGTTGGCTCCCTTTTTCATGCTGGTGAATGGCGAGGATTATTCGCTGACCACCGCTTTGGCGGCCATCACCATGGCGGTGCCGTGCTTGCCACCGGCAGCGGTCACTTGCGGTACGCCATCTTCATCGGTGTCGCTGCCGGCACCTTCGATGATGTTCTCGCCGGAGTCACCGATCCACTCGGCCATCTGCATGCCACCGTTGACGGTGCCACGGAACCAGCTGACGTACTGACCGGTCAGCTTGGCCAGCTCCAGCTCGGGCGCCTTCTCGGCCCCTTCGTTGCGCAGGTTCAGCATGGCAGAGCGCAGGGCGCCGGAGATGGCAGCCTGGGTCCAGGGAGTGTATTCACCCTGTTTACCCGCCAGCCAGGTGCCCGCCTTGGCATTGAAGTAGGCCTTGTCGGTGGCGATGAACAGCTCGCGGGCGGCAGTGCGGTACTTGGCATCGGAGGTAGCGAGGAAGGCGGCAGTCAGACCACGGATGGCGGCGAACTGTGCATCGATGGAGTGGCCGGCATCGAGCTTGCCACCCAGGGTGATGCCGTCATGCACCAGACCATTTTTGCCCTTGAGGTTGGCAAGGATGAAATCGGCCTGTTTGCGGATAAGCTCAAGCGCCTGCTGACCCTGCTGGGTCTTGAGGTTCAGCTCGCCATTGTCACCGGCGGCGTAGCCGACCGGCAGCGCATCCTGAGCGCGCTGGAAGATCTGCAGGGCGACCAGTGCGTAAGCAGCGTCAAAGGTGGTGACGTGCTTACCCTGTTTGCCTGCCTGCCAGCTGTCGACCAGGGTGCCAGCCTTGGTATCAAAGTGCAGGGCCGCCAGGTTCTTGAAGGTGAGGTTGGAGAGATTGATCGCCAGCGAGAAGGCATCGCTGCCTGCGACCGCTTTGCCCAGGTCATTGGTCTTGTTGGCAGCCGGTGCGGCGGCAAACGGCGCGCCGTCAAACACGGCGTGGAAGGCCGGGTTCTGGTTGGTGTTGGCGCTGCGCTGATCGCTGAAGGCATAGAACTCGGAGAGCGGCCACAGCATCATCCAGGCATCGCGCAGCTGGGCGGAGCCATCCACCACCTCCAGCTTGCCAATGGCACCGGCATCGTTGTTGCTGGTTTCGGTCACTTTCACCTGATGGGGGAAGTAGACAACACCCTTGGCCGGATCGTACTGCGGGGTTATTTTGGCGCCCAGTTGCTTGCCATCGAAGCCGAGCTGGTTCTGCATGATGGCCAGCTTGTCGATGGATTGCTCGGTCAGCATCATGCCGTTGAAGCCATCGGCGGCAGAGACGCCCAGCTTGTGCTTGCCATCCTGATCCATGGTGGCGGAGGCGGCTTCTACCTCTTCATCGGTCTCGGCCACGTGCATGCCGCCGAGGAAGTCCTGGGACCACATCACCTCTTTGAGCAGGATGCCGCCCACGGCTGCGGGCACCAGCAGGTTGTCGCTGCCGCTCCAGCGCAGGGTGCTGTAGTCGCGGAAGTAGGCGGGTACCTGGGTCTTGACGGTTTTCTCGGTCCCTTTGGCGGTCTTGATGGTGATCTGGTCGCCATTGACCGGGGTGGCGTTGACGGCCTGGGCAAACTCCGGATTGGCGGAGGCGTAGGGCAGGGAGAGGGGATACATGCCCTGCGGCACTTCATCCGCCGGGAAGCCAACGGCATCGGCCATGGCCAGCACTCGTTGCCCCAGAGAGGCCATGGTGCCACCACGAGCCAGGTTTTGCGGCCCGTTCACCAGATGCGGGCCCATGCCGGATTGGTAGTTGAGGGCGTACATCGCCTCTTCGGAGTATTCGTAGGATTCGATGCCGGCAGCGAAGTCGAACGGGGTCGGCTCATCGGCACGGTTGGCATCCAGCACATCCAGATCCAGCCCCAGCGCTTCGGCCAGTGGCTCACCGGAGAGCTCGAATTCGGTATAGGCCAGCATGTTGGCAGCGGTATTGAATGTCTTGTCTTCGACTTTGACGGCTGCGTGTGCGGCGCCGCTGATCAGTGCGCAGGCGATCGCCTGAACCAGTACGGTTTTTCTCATGTCCCTTCTCACCATTGGTTTTATTATTGACGCTTCTCATGACGAATCTAAATGAGAATGGTCTGCATTATGCTGTGTTGCAGGGGACTTGAGAAGTAAAAAACCGCCCCATTCGGCTGCACGTTAAACCGGATGTGCGCTGTCGAATAGGACGGTTATCTGTTGAGCGCGCTGAAAGTGCCAGCGCTGCGGGGATCAGAGCAGCTTGAACGGGATGACCAGACGGCCCGGCTCTACCTTGAGGGCTTCGACCTTCTCCTTGATCCTGGCTTCGTTCTTGCGGCTGCTGTCGAGGCGGTAGACCGGCGTCTGCGACAGGAACAGGGAAAGGGACTGATTGAAGGTGGGCAGCAGCGGGGTGAGGGCAGCCCCGATATCGGCCGGCTCGGTCTTGACCGAGACCAGCTCAAGGTCGCGCAGATAGATGGCGCCCTGATCGGCCACATAGTCCGGGCGGGCGCTCAGGGCAAAGCGGATCTTCATCTGCTGGCTACCAAGGGGACTGCTCACCTGCAGGTCACCAGCGGCGTCCAGCTCGATGCGATCTGCTTGTTTGCGGCCGATGCGGCTCTGCATCTCGTCCAGACGGATCTTGCTCGACATGATGCCGGGGATCCCCAGCTGTTTTTCAAAAGAGACCTGATCTTTGAGGTACTGGTTGATTTCGGCCTCGCTGACATTGTACTGGGTCAGGGAGCAGGCCCCCAGCAGCAAGGCGAGGGGGAGTAACAACAGCTGTTTCAACATGATGGATTCCGCTTGGGCAACTATGATGACGCTATCTTACGCGATAACGGGCGTGGAATGAGAGCCTCATACCGTGGGAAATCACGGAGTTGCTGCATTCCCGATGGTTTTTTGGCAACCGCCGGGTTCATCATCGAAGGGTGAGCGGAATAGGGCTGAGCTGTTGGCTGCGGGCGCAGGTCTACGCCTGAGCAGAGAGAGAACAGAGAGCGAGAAGAGCACAGAGAACGAGGAGAGCGTAATGGTTCGGATGGGCAAGGTTGGCCGCAGGGTGCTGCTGTGGCTTGGCTGCATGATGGGACTCTGGAGCCCGTCGTTGTGGGCCGAGGTGAAGGTGATCCCGGTCTTCGAGGCGCAGGCGGCGGTGCAGACCCTCAAGGAGATCTATCCCCAGCTTGGGGTCAGCGCCATGGGGAATCAGCTGGTGCTGAGCGGGACGCCAGCCCAGCTGCAGGAGGCCGAAGCCACGCTGGCGCAGATCAACCAGCCACCGCAAAGCCTGCTTATCGAGTGGCGGGTCGATGGTGCCGCCAGCGGTCAGCAACTGGGGGGGTCAATCAGTCGCGACGAGGTCAAGCGGCAGTGGCTGGTCGATGGCAACGCCCGGCAGTACCAGCGCAGCCAAAACGACAGCTGGCAGGTGCGCGGGCTGTCGGGCCGTCCCGTGCTGCTGCAGATGGGCTCCTATCAGCCGGTCACCTTCTATCAGTGGAACGGGGGCGCCGTGGTGGGGATGATGCCGCTGGTGAACGGCCTCTATGCCACGGCCACCTTGATTGGCGATCGGGTGCAGATTGCGCTGAGCAGCGAACAGGCGAGGCTGGATCAGGGCACCATC
Organism: Aeromonas sp. ANP5; assembly: GCF_963870295.1. NCBI lineage: Bacteria > Pseudomonadati > Pseudomonadota > Gammaproteobacteria > Aeromonadales > Aeromonadaceae > Aeromonas > Aeromonas sp. ANP5. The sequence goes on from NZ_CAWMRY010000011.1 coordinate 38,805, forward strand.
AATCGTGGGCAGAGTGCCACCGAGGTGAGCGGGGCCCCGGGCCAGTGGCTGACGGTGGGGGAGCTCTCGACCAGCTCAGCGGATCAGGGGAGTAGCCTCGGCACCCAGCTACAGGGTGGGCGAGGCAGCCAGAGCGAGCGCCAGACCCTGCAGATCCGGGTCACTCGTCAATAGGTGTCAGCCCCGTCAGTGGGGCTGATCTGCGGCATATTCCCGTAGCTGGCGACTGCGCAGCAGATACCAGAGCGCCCAGAGGCTGGCGACCAGCACCAGTGCGGTGGGCCAGCTGAATGACCACTTCTGCAGATTGAGGCTGTGCAGTTGCATCAGCAGACCGCTGACGGCAGAGCAGAGCAGCAGCAGCGGGCTGTAGCGTCGAAGTCTGGCGCGAATGCTTTGGGTCTGCTGATAGGTGCCGCCGCAGGCGAGCAACGCCAGCATAGCGGGCACGTCGGTCAGCAGGCTGATGTAGAGGGTGATCTTGTCCGGATAAAAGAGGGTCAGGATCTCGCTGCCGCTCTCGCGGGTGACCCCTGCCATCAAAAAGAGCCAGACCGAGCGGGTCAGCAACAGGGCGATGGGCCAGAACCAGAGGGGCGGGCGCAACTGGCCGTGATCGTCATATCGGTGTTCGGGGTAGAGGGTCATGGTTGCCCGTTATCCACTTGAATTGAGTGATGGAGGGGATATGGGGCGACGAAGCGCCTTTTGCAAGGCGTTTGGCGTGGCGCAAATTAATCGGGGGGCCATGCCCCCCAATCGGTTTCTTCAGATATCGCAGCGCGCGTCGGCGGCGTTACAGCCAGCCTTTGCGCTTGAAGAAGAGGCCGGTGCCGAGTGATGACATCACCATCAGCACCAGTGACATGGGATAACCATACTCCCAGGCGAGCTCCGGCATGCGGCCGAAGTTCATGCCGTAGATACTGGCGATCAGGGTCGGCGGCAGGAAGATCACGGCGGCTACCGAGAAGATCTTGATCACCTTGTTCTGCTCCAGATTGGTCACCCCCATGGAGGCCTCCAGCTGGAAGTTGATCTTGTCGAACAGGAACTGGGTGTGGGGCAACAGGGATTCCACGTCGTGCAGCATCTCGTCGATCCACTTGTTCTGTTCAAGGCTCATGCGCTGGCGCAGGCTGCGTTTGAGGAAACGCAGGGCGCGGCGGGTATCGTGCAGAGAGAGACGGATCTGGCCGTTGGCCTCTTCCTGTGCCATCAACTCTTTCAACATGGGGTTGATCTGATCCGGCTCGAAGATCTGATCGGCGGTGTTTTCCAAGGTCTTGTAACCATCTTCGATAAGGTCGGAGAGGTACTCCACCTTGAGGTTCTGCACCTCCAGCAGGATGTCGAGGGCATCCTCCACCTCCAGCCGATCCTGGCGCATATAGTGGCGCAGCAGGCGCACCAGCCCGATGTCATCTTCGCGAATGCTGATCAGCAGGTTGTTGCGCAGGGTAAAGGAGACGTGGACACCCTTGGTGTCACGACCGATCCGCTGGGGAAACAGGGAGTGAATGTGTAGACCATCGGTATCCCAGTAAAAACGGGCGGATGCTTCGATGTCGTCGAGCTCTTCCTTGTCGGGGACCTCTTCCAGGAACAGGCCCGTCAACCATTCTCGCTCTGCCGTGTCCGGCTTGTAGGCATCAAGCCAGACCGTGTTGTCAGGTACTATGTCGTCAGGCCCGAGCGTGACTATGTCCAGCACCTTGTTATTGAGAATGTAGGCGGTGATCATCTGTCCCCCCTTAAAAAGTCATGGGTAATCAGGGATGGTTGCACAGGTCATGCGGCCTTAGATCGCTGCAGAAGGCGATCCCGTGGATAAGCAGATCGGGCCGATGGAAAACCTGAATGCGGCGAACTATACAGGGGCGGGCCGCGCTTGTCAGGGGCTATTCATCAGGGATTCAGCTTGTTTGTTCAAAAAAACAGCGAGGTCGGATCACCTGAGCGGCTATGCGGGGTAGAACCCAGCCTTTGGCTGGAGGAGGGCTAGCTGGGGCTGCTTGTTGCCGCTGCCCCGCTTCATCACATATTGGGATAATTGGGCCCGGAGCCTCCCTGTGGCGGTGTCCAGACGATATTTTGACTGGGATCTTTAATGTCACAGGTCTTGCAGTGGATGCAGTTGGCGGAGTTGATCTGCAGTTTGGCCGCGCCTTCCATTTCCAGTACCTCAAACACCCCGGCCGGACAGTAGCGTTGGGCGGGTTCGGCCCAGGTGGGCAGATTGACCTCGACCGGAATGCGCTCGTCCTGCAGCTTGAGGTGGCAAGGCTGATCCTCGTCGTGACTGGTGTTGGCCAGATACACAGACGAGAGCTTGTCAAAGCTCAGCTTGCCATCGGGTTTGGGATAATGGATGGGCTCGCAGCGGCTGGCAACGCGCAGCTGACGGTAATCGTGAGCCTTATCGAGCAGCTTGAAGGGCGAGTTTGCGCCAAACAGCCGTTGCTCCAGCCAGTTGAAGGCACCGCCTAACCAGGGACCATAGCGGTGAAGCGCCGCGCCGAAGTTGCGCGCCGCCTTGAGTTCGCGGGCCAGCCAGCTCTGGTGCAGCTCGTCACCATACTGGGCCAGATCCCGGCCCCCTTCATCGCCCCCCCGCAGGGCCATCGCGACGGTTTTTGCCGCCAGCATGCCGGACTTCATGGCGGTGTGGATCCCCTTGATGCGGGAAAAGTCGAGAGTGCCCGCATTACAACCGATCAGCAGGCCGCCCGGGAAGTGCATGCGGGGCAGGGCGTGCCAGCCCCCCTTGGTGATGGCGCGGGCGCCATAGCTGATGCGCTCACCTCCTTGCAACACGCCAGCGATAAGCGGGTGATGTTTGAGGCGCTGGAATTCGTCGAACGGGCTGAGCCAGGGATTCTGGTAGTTGAGATCGACAATCAGCCCGACTGCCACCTGATCCTCCTCCATGTGATAGAGGTAGAAACCGCCGTGACTATTGCCGCCCCCTTGCTTGCCGAGGGGCCAGCCACTGCCGTGCAGCACCTGTCCCGCTTTGCCTTGACCTACTGGCAGTTGCCACAGCTCCTTGAAGCCGATGGCATAGTGCTGGGGCTGGGCAGGGCTTGCCAGGTTGAAGTCGGCGATCAGCTGTTTGCCGAGATGGCCGCGGGCCCCTTCGGCAAAGAGGGTGTAGCGGCCGAGCAGCGCCATGCCGGGCACATGATCAGCTTTTGGATTGCCCGCCCGATCCAGCCCCAGATCGCCGGTGATGACCCCCTTGACCCGGCCCGCTTCCATGATAAGTTCGCTGGCGGTAAATCCTGGGTATATTTCGACTCCCAGTTTTTCCGCCTGCTGGCCAAGCCAGCGGCAGAGATTGCCGAGGCTGACGATGTGACAGCCCTCATTGTGCATCCGGGGTGGCACCGCCCAGGCGGGGAGTTGCAGGGAACGTTGCTCGCTTTGCAGCAGATGAACCTGATCGTCGCTGACCGGCACGCCGAGCGGCGCTTGCTGCCAGCAATCCGGCAGCAGCTCTTGCAAGACGACGGGATCAAAAAGGGCGCCGGAGAGCAGATGGGCGCCAATTTCGGCCCCCTTCTCCAGTAGACAGACAGAGAGAGTGGCATCCTGCTGTTTCAGGGCGATGGCTGCACTGAGCCCCGCCGGACCGCCGCCGACGATGACGACATCAAATTCCATTGCTTCCCGTTCCATCTTGCCTCTGCGCTCTGGTTGGCCTAGGGTAATGCTGGTAGTTTACGTAAACGTAAAGCGATTGTAAGCAAAGCTGAGCAAGAAAAAGCAAAAAATCAGGGAAGAGCGTACTGCAACAAACGCAGAGGCACACTAATGAATTCAATCCAAAGAGACGAGGCATGACCCCATGAAGCTGCTGGTCGCAATCAAACGGGTAGTCGACTACAACGTCAAGATCCGGGTGAAGGGAGACGGCTCCGACGTGGAGCTGGCCAATGTGAAGATGGGGATCAACCCCTTTTGTGAAATTGCGGTGGAGGAGGGGGTCAGGCTGCGGGAAGCCGGGGTTGCCAGCGAACTGGTGGTGGTGACCTTCGGCCCTGACGCTGCCGCCGAGCAACTGCGGCATGGGCTGGCGCTGGGGGCGGATCGGGCGCTGCATTATGTCACCGATGAGACGCTCACCCCGCTGACTGTCGCCCGCGCCTTGCACAAGGTGTGTGAGCAGGAGCAGCCGGATCTGGTGCTGCTCGGCAAGCAGTCCATCGATTCAGACAACAATCAGGTGGCTCAGATGCTGGCGGCCTTCAATGAGTGGCCGCTGGCGACCTGCGCGTCCGCCCTTAAGGTGGAAGCGGGGGAACTGCTGGTGACTCGCGAAATCGACGGTGGCCTCGAGACCCTGGGCATGCCGTTGCCTGCGGTGGTGAGCGCCGATCTGCGTTTGAATGAACCGCGCTTTGCTTCGTTGCCCAACATCATGAAGGCCAAGCGCAAGCCGCTTGATAGCGCCCCGTTCTCGACACTCGCCGTTGAGGTGGCCAATCAGACCCGTTTGCTCGGGGTGATGGCGCCGCCAGCCCGCAGCGCCGGGATCAAGGTGGGCTCGGTGGACGAGCTGGTGGACAAACTCAAACACGAAGCGAAGGTGCTGCCATGAGCGTGCTGATCATTGCCGAACATCATCAGGGCCATCTGGCCGACAACGTGGCACAACTGGTCACCGCCGCCGGATCCATCGGCGGTCAGGTTGACCTGCTGTTGCTGGGTCAGGGGCTGACCGAGGCGGGTGAACAGGCGGCTGCCCTTGGCGGTGTCGACAAGGTGTTGCTTGCCGAACATCCCCGCTTGGCCGACGGGCTGCTGGATGGGGTGGACAAGCTGCTGGCCAGCTGGTGCGAAGGTTACAGCCACTGCCTGATGGCGGCGAGTGCCATGGGCAAGGCGCTGCTGCCACCGGTGGCGGCCCGGCTCGGGGTGGAGATGCTCTCCGAGGTGACGGCTATCGAGAGCAGCGACACCTTCCTGCGCCCCATCTATGCGGGCAATGCCATTGCCAGAGTGGTGAGCTCGGCGCCCGTCAAAGTGATGACGGTGCGGGCTACCGCGTTTGCCAAGACGGCGACGGGCGGACAGGCTCTTATCGAGCACTTGGCCGTGCCCGAATTCGCTGGTCGTACCCGGTTGGTCGAGCGCCGCGCGGTGCGCTCAAGCAGGCCCGAACTGACCGCCGCTCGGGTGGTGGTCTCCGGTGGCCGAGCCCTTGGTTCCAAGGCGCAGTTTGCCCTGATTGAGGCGCTGGCCGACAAGCTGGGCGGTGCCGTGGGGGCATCGCGAGCCGCCGTTGATGCAGGATATGTCGCCAACGATCTGCAGGTGGGGCAGACCGGCAAGGTGGTGGCGCCCGAGCTCTATATCGCGGTCGGTATTTCGGGCGCCATCCAGCATTTGGCGGGGATGAAGGAGTCGAAGGTTATCGTGGCCATCAACAAGGACAGCGATGCCCCCATCTTTCAGGTGGCGGACTACGGGCTGGTGGGGGATCTCTTCACTCTGCTGCCTGAGCTCACCGCCAAACTGTAAATTTGTCAGAAATGGCTGGGCTGTGGTCGTTTATGCGCTCTGCCCGCCATTTCTGTGCATGTTCCCTGCAAGCCCTGACCCGTTCAGGGCTTTTTCTACTGCAAGGGAGACGCAGAGTGACGGTAAAAGGTTGAGCCAGCTCCCAAAAAGCCTTTGATCCGCTGGCTGCTCTTGTGTAAAACCTGACAAGTCATCGATTACTCTCATCCACTCACGGAAAGCGTCATGAGCAAACAGATTTACAACTTCTGCGCCGGCCCCGCCATGCTGCCGGTTGAAGTAATGGAGCGCGCCCAGCGCGAATTTTGTAATTTTCAGGGGCTGGGAGCCTCGGTCATGGAGCTTTCCCATCGCGGCAAGCCCTACATGGCGGTGGCCGAGAAGGCTGAAGCGGATCTGCGCGAGCTGCTGGCGGTGCCGGACAACTACAAGGTGCTCTTCATGCACGGCGGCGGCCGCGGTCAGTTCTCCGCTGTGCCCATGAACCTGCTGGGCGGGGCCAACAAGAAGGCGGACTTCCTGCTGACCGGTGTCTGGTCCCAGAGTGCTGTGGATGAAGCCAAAAAGTATGGCGATATCCAGACCTTCCAGGGGGTTGCCAAGAACGAGCAGGGGATCTCCCACCTGCTGCCGACCCCGGCGTTTCGCGCCGATGCGGCCTATGTTCACTACTGCCCGAACGAAACTATTGACGGCATCGAGATGTTTGACATCCCAGCCACCGGCGAGGTGCCGCTGGTAGCAGATCTCTCCTCCACCATTCTCTCCCGTCCTCTCGACGTGAGCCGCTTTGGCATCATCTATGCTGGTGCCCAAAAAAATATCGGGCCGTCCGGGCTTGCCATCGCCATCGTGCGCGATGATCTGCTGGATCAGGCGAGAGCCGATGTGCCCTCGATTTTTGACTACAAACTCACGGCCAAGAACGACTCCATGTTCAACACGCCGCCCACCTACGCCTGGTATCTGGCCGGTCTGGTGTTCGAGTGGCTGAAAGAACAGGGTGGCCTCGAGGCGATGGAAGCGCGCAACAAGGAGAAAGCCGACTTCCTCTATGACTATCTCGATCAGTCGAGCTTCTACGGCAATCAGGTGGATGTCAGCTGCCGTTCGCGGATGAACATCCCGTTCCAGCTGAAAAATGCCGATCTGGACAAGCAGTTCCTGGCCGAATCGGAAGCCGCTGGCCTGCTGGCCCTCAAAGGACACCGCATTGTCGGTGGCATGCGCGCCAGCCTCTACAACGCTATGCCGCTGGAGGGGGTGAAGGCCCTGGTGAGCTTTATGGATGGTTTTGCCAAGCGCAACGGCTGAGAAGAGAGTACTCACGTGCTTGCTGGCGGCCTCTCGTGACAACTCGTGAGCCGCTTCCAGCTATTGCAGTGATTCAAGACGCCGGGGATACCCCGGCGTCTTTTTTTCAACAGAACCAGCGCGCTGGCGTTTACCGTGCGATTTCCCCTGAAAGTGCCCTTGCCGAGCGGGACGCAGGCTGTTAACGTCCGGACAGGCGTTTATTTTTGAGATAGCACAGGAAGTCTATGAATTCGTTGCGTTTGGAACCCATTTCTCGTGTGGCCGGTGAGGTTAATCTGCCCGGCTCCAAGAGTGTCTCTAACCGTGCGCTGCTGCTGGCGGCGCTGGCTCGTGGCACCACCCGTCTGACCAACCTGCTCGACAGCGATGACATTCGTCATATGCTGGCTGCGCTGACCCAGCTCGGGGTCAAGTACAAGCTCTCCGCCGACAAGACCGAGTGTACCGTGCAGGGTCTGGGTCGCAGCTTTGCGGTGAAAGAGCCGGTCAATCTGTTCCTCGGCAACGCCGGTACCGCCATGCGACCGCTGTGCGCCGCCCTGTGCCTCGGCTCCGGTGAATATACCCTGGGCGGCGAGCCGCGCATGGAAGAGCGTCCCATCGGCCATCTGGTGGATGCCCTGCGTGAAGCAGGTGCCCATATCCAGTACCTGAAACACGATGGTTATCCGCCGCTGGTGGTGGATGCCAAGGGGCTGTGGGGCGGCGATGTGCACGTCGATGGATCCGTCTCCAGCCAGTTCCTGACCGCGTTTTTGATGGCTGCGCCGATGGCGGCCGGTGATACCCGGATCCACATCAAGGGGGAGCTGGTCTCCAAGCCTTACATCGACATCACTCTGCACATCATGAAGCAGTTCGGGGTGGTCATCGAGCACGACAACTACAAGCTGTTCTACATCAAGGGCAACCAGACCTACATCAGCCCGGGTGACTTTCTGGTGGAAGGGGATGCCTCCAGCGCCTCCTACTTCCTCGCGGCGGGTGCCATCAAGGGCAAGGTACGGGTCACCGGTATCGGTAAGCACAGCATTCAGGGTGATATTCACTTCGCCGATGTGCTGGAGAAGATGGGTGCGCGCATCACCTGGGGTGATGACTTCATCGAGGCGGAGCAGGCGCCGCTGCACGGAGTGGATATGGACATGAACCATATTCCCGATGCGGCCATGACCATCGCGGTTGCCGCGCTGTTTGCCGAGGGGCCGACCTCCATTCGCAATATCTACAACTGGCGGGTGAAAGAGACCGATCGTCTGCACGCCATGGCGACCGAGCTGCGCAAGCTGGGCGTCGAAGTGGAGGAGGGGCATGACTTTATCACCGTGACCCCGCCGACCCAGCTCAAACATGCCGAGATCGATACCTACAACGATCACCGTATCGCCATGTGCTTCTCGCTGGTGGCGTTGTCGGATACTCCGGTCACCATCAATGATCCCAAGTGCACGTCGAAGACCTTCCCGGATTACTTCGACAAGCTGGCCAGTATCAGCCAGCGTGGCTGATCACTGACAAACCCGTCATCACCGACGCTTCGGGCCCGCGCTGAGCGGGCCTTTTTGCCTTCCTCACCAGCATCGTCATTTCTCTTAGCATCATTTCAATAACTTGCAAGACTGCCATATAAAATAGTTTTGTGATTGCTGTAATTTCCTATTTACACATGCCCTGTCGCGGGCTATGTTGAGATTTCCTAATCGCAGTCATCTAGCAGGAAGCCTTGTCATGCAGCATCAAACCGACGACGTTCGTATCAGTGAAATCAAAGAGTTATTACCCCCGGTTGCGGTGCTAGAGAAGTTTCCGGCTACCGAGGTGGCCTCGTCCACCGTTTTTGAATCCCGTCAGGCCATTCACAATATCCTGGCCGGCGAAGATGATCGTCTGCTGGTGGTGATTGGCCCTTGCTCCATCCACGATCCGGTTGCCGCGCTGGAGTACGGCAAGCGCCTCAAGGCGCTGCGCGACGAGCTGAAAGGTCAGCTGGAGATCGTGATGCGGGTCTACTTCGAAAAACCGCGCACTACAGTGGGCTGGAAGGGGCTGATCAACGATCCGTACCTCGACAATAGCTGCAAGATCAACGACGGTCTGCGCATTGGTCGCAAGCTGTTGCTGGATCTCAACGACATGGGGCTGCCAACTGCCTCCGAGTTCCTCGACATGATCACCCCGCAATATGTGGCGGATCTGATGAGCTGGGGCGCGATCGGTGCCCGTACTACCGAATCCCAGGTACACCGCGAGCTGGCCTCCGGTCTCTCCTGCCCGGTGGGCTTCAAGAACGGCACTGACGGCACCATCAAGGTTGCCATCGATGCCATTGGCGCTGCCAGTGCGCCGCACCACTTCCTGTCGGTCACCAAATACGGTCACTCCGCCATCGTGGCGACCCGCGGCAACCCGGACTGTCACATCATTCTGCGTGGTGGTCGTGAGCCGAACTACAGCGCTGCCCATGTCAGCGAAGTTGTGAAGGGGCTGGAGAAGGCCGGTCTGCCGCAGAAGGTGATGATCGACTTTAGTCACGCCAACAGCAGCAAACAGTTCAAGAACCAGATGGTGGTGGCCGAAGATGTAGCCGGTCAGTTGCGTGCCGGCAGCAAGGCGGTGTTTGGTGTGATGGTGGAGAGCCATCTGGTAGAAGGCCGTCAGGATCTGGTGGAAGGGTGTGAACTCACCGTCGGTCAGAGCATCACCGATGCCTGCATCGGTTGGGCCGATACCGAAGTGCTGCTGCGCAATCTGGCGGATGCCGTCGCAACCCGTAACGCCCGCTAAAGTCATCCCGGCGGCGTAGTTAATAGTCAGCGCGCCGCTGGAACAGCAACGATGCCATTCAGCCAAATCGAATCCATAAAGCAAAAGCGCGACCCTCGGGTCGCGCTTTTTCGTTGGTCAAGTGGATTACCAACGGTAGGTTTTCAGCAGCGCCTCCAGTTTCTGGCACTGCTCCACCAACTGGATGCTGGCGAGGTTGGCGGCGTGCGCCTGACCCAGGGTGTCGTTGGAGGTGTTGCGAATATCGCTGACCGAGCTGTCTACCTCATGGCAGACCCTGTCCTGCTCTTCGGCCGACTGGGCCATCTGGGCGTTGAGGTCGTTGATGCGGGCGATGCGCTCGATGATGTTCTGCATGGCTGCCAGGGTCGCTTCGGTCTTACTGATGCTCTCATCGGCTTTGCTTTTTGCATCCCCGATCACCGTAACAGCGCTCTGGGCCTCATTTTGCAGGGCGGCGATCATCTGGGAGATCTCTTCGCTGGCGGCGCGGCTGCGATTGGAGAGGGCCCGCACTTCATCGGCCACCACCGCAAAGCCACGGCCTTGCTCACCTGCCCGGGCCGCTTCAATCGCAGCGTTGAGGGCCAGCAGGTTGGTCTGATCGGCAATCCCCTTGATCACCTCGAGCACACCGTCAACCGCAAGACAGCGACTGTCGAGTTGCTGGATCACCTGATCCACTCGATCGATCTCTGCCGACATCTCGCCCATATCGGTGATGGAGTGCTGGGCGAGGCGGCTGGTGTCGGCGGCATCCTGATTGGTGAGGGCGGAGAGCTCGGCGCTGTGGCGGGCATGTTCGCGCACTTCATGAGAGCTGGCGGCCAGCTCGCTGACGGCGGCGGCGACCTGAGTGGTCATCCCCTCTTGCTGGCGGGCCGAGTTTTCGGTCTGGGTCGCCACCTGACGGATCTGGTTCGACTCCTGATAGAGCTGGTGGGTTGCCCCTTCCACCTCCTGCAGGCTGTGGCGGAATCCCTGCACCATGTCATTGACGGCGCGGGTCATCTGGCCCAGTTCATCCCGGCTGTGATTGACCAGGGGGAGGGCGAGGTCGCGCTCTTTGGCCATCCGGATCATGGTGAGCTGCAGCTGGCGCAGTGGGTGTTTCACGTAGCGTTGCAATACCCACCAGAGCAAGCCGAAGCCGAGGCTGAAGACGGCGGCTAGGCTGCCGCTCAGGATCAGGTTGTTGTGGCGGATCTCGCCGAAGGTGTGGCTGAGGTCATAACTGATCCGCACTGCCCCCATCACGGTTCCTTCATTGACCTGGTGGCAGGTGAGGCACTGGGTGCCGCGATACTCCTTGTAAGCTTTGAACGGTTTGATCAGGGTGAGCCGGTTGCCCTGCTGCTCCAGGATGGCTTCGCCCTGATTGATGGCACGCTCATCGAGGGGATCCTGCGCTTTCTGATCCGGGTGGCCCGGGCCAAACAGGTTGCTGACGGCTGGCGCGCGCACTAGGCGGGCCTCAACGATGCCCGCTTCACTCTTGAGTTTGGTCTGCACTATCTGCCGGTTGGCCATGCCACCTGTCATCATCAGCACGTTCACCTGATCCATATAGGTGTTGGCCATGCTCTCAACTTTCTCCTCAGCCAGCCGGATGGCGAGATCCCGTTGCAGCCAGGCAGAGAGTTCGAAGCAGAGGCCAAAGGTGGTGCTGATGACCAGCGCAAGAGGGAGGAATATTTTCCAGTTCAAGGAGAGGTTATGCATTTTGGGCAAGTTCCATGCGCTTGGTGTTGTTATGTGATCCCGTATCATCTTGATCGTAGACGAAGAAACGGCGGGAGATGGTTCTCTATCGGCACACGATAACCACTCTTGAGTAAATAATCTGTTAAGCAGATCGGTAATGCAGGTTGCCAAAATGCCTTTCGGGAGGGGGGCTGCTCCTCGGGTTGATCCAGAACAAATTGCAAGTAACGATAATCGTTATCATTGTCATTATTTGCTGATAATAGTGACCATCATGAATCTGACCCCTTCCATGACCGGCATTGCCACGCCGGATCCCCTCAAGTTTGCTTTTAGCGCCAAGACCTCGGCTCACGCCAGTCGGGGAGGGATGCGCCCCTTCCCGCTGGATGAGGCAGGCTGGCAGAGCTGGTGGCAGCGAGAGACTGAAGCTGAGGAGCGCGCCCTCTACATCCATATTCCGTTTTGCCGAAAGCGCTGCAGCTTCTGCAATTTTTTCGAAAATGGCGCCAATCCGGCGCGGATAAACCGCTATGTCAACGCCTTGTGCGCCTCCCTTGCGCAGGCGGCTGACACCCCGCTGGCTCAGAGCATGCCGTTTTCAGCCGTCTATGTGGGGGGCGGTACGCCGACCGACATGAGCGCCGACGAGCTGGCCATGCTGGCCGCCATGATCCGCCGTTTTCCGCTGGCGGCGGATGCCGAGGTGACGCTGGAGGGACGCCTCAACGGCTTTGATGATGAGAAATGGCAGGTGGCGTTGGCGGGGGGCTTCAACCGCTTCTCCTTCGGGGTGCAGAGCTTTGATACCCGGGTGCGTCAGCAGGCGGCCCGTTTCGATGACAGGGAGACGCTGCTGACCCGTCTGGGTGATCTGACCCGGGATGATGTGGCTGTGATCGTGGCGGATCTCATCTTTGGTCTGCCCGGTCAGGATGATGCCGTGTGGCAGCAGGATATCCGCGATGTGATGGCGAGTGGTGTACACGGGGTCGATCTCTACCAGCTCATCGCCATGCAGGGCACCAATCTGGAGCGGGCGCAGGAGAAGGGCACTCTGGATTGGCTCGCCGATGGCCAGCAGCGGGCGGCCATGTATGCCTATGGCGGGGCGCAACTGGAAGCTCACGGCTGGGAGCGTCTCTCTTGCAGTCACTGGCGGCGCAGCCCGGCCGAGCAAAGTCGTTATAACCAGATGGCCAAGCGCGGTGCGGAGATCCTCCCCTTTGGCGCCGGTGCTGGGGGCAGCATTCTTGGCCACGGCTTGATGTATGGACGGGATCTGGCCCCCTGGCATGACGCGCTGGCCAGTGGCAAGCGGGCGCCCGGGATGGTGATGGGACGCAATCCCAATGCAAGGATGGACGGTCTGCTGCGTGGCGCCCTCGACAGTGGCGTGCTGGCGCTGGATCGTCTGCCAGCGCCTTTGCTGACCCATCTGATGCCGCTTTTTGCCGTCTGGCAGCAGCACGGGCTGGCCGAGATCGAGAATGCACGGTTGCAACTCACCCTCGCCGGACGCTTCTGGAACGTCAATATGCAGGCTGGCTTGTTCGAGTTCTTGCAGCTCAATCCGCTCGATGGTTCTGCGCCGCCCAGCCATGGTACCGCCGCGGTACGCCATTCGCTGGTTTGAGCCCGGGCGGAGCATTTGCACGGAGCATTTGCCCGGCTCCGTGCGATCCATAACGAAAGAGAGAGCCTTGCAGGCTCCCTCTTTTGGCTTGGCAGTTAGCGTCGCGCGAGCTTACTCGTCGTTGCTCTCCTGATAACTGTCGCGCATTGCTTTGGGCAAGCGGCGCATCGGCGCAAAGCCGATATCCTCGCCCACCACTTCGCGCTTGCGGGCCGGTGCAGGTTTTTTGCTGGCGTCACCCTTGGCTTTGCCCTTGCCCGCGGCTGGCTTGCCCTTGGCATGACCGCGAGACCGAGGCGGGTTCTGCACCGGCTTGCTGCCCGGCAGAGTCTGGCGACTCGGCTTGCCGCTTGGCTCATACCCTTCCAGGATCTCCACGGTCAGGGATTGGCCGATCAGGGCTTCGATAGCCTTGAGCTGACCCAGCTCGTCCTGGCTGACCAGCGAGATGGCCTCGCCGCCACGACCGGCGCGGCCGGTACGGCCGATACGGTGGATGTAATCTTCCGCCATCTGGGGCAGTTCAAAGTTGATCACGTAGGGCAGTTGATCGATATCGAGACCGCGGGCGGCGATATCGGTCGCTACCAGCACCCGCACCTCGCCACTGCGAAAATCGGCCAGCGCCCGGTTGCGGGCACCCTGGCTCTTGTCACCGTGGATCGCCACGGTATTGAGACCATCTTTTTGCATCTGCTGGGCGAGGCGGTCGGCGATCTGCTTGGTGCGAACAAACACCAGCACCCGCTGCCAGTTGCCACGGCCAATCATGTGGGAGAGCAGCTCGCGGCGGCGTTCCCGATCCACCTGAATGATGCGTTGGGTTACCTGCTCGGCAGCAGTATTGCTGGGGTCAACCTCGATCAGGGTGGGGTCGTTCAGCAGATCATCGGCCAGCGCCTTGATGTCGTTTGAGAAGGTGGCAGAGAAGAGCAGGGTTTGCCGCTCTGCAGGCAGCGCCTTCATGATGCGGCGAATGTCGACGATAAATCCCATGTCGAGCATGCGATCCGCTTCATCCAGCACCAGCACTTCCAGCTGGCTCAGGGTCAGGGCGCCCTGGGTCAGCAGATCCAGCAGACGGCCCGGGGTGGCGACCAGAATGTCCACACCCAGCTTGATGGCGTCCAGATTGGGCTTGATGCTGACACCGCCATAGGCGATCAGAGTCTTGAACGGCAGGTGGTGGGCATACTTGATGATGCTCTCGCCCACCTGTGCCGCCAGTTCGCGGGTCGGGGTCAGTACCAGTGCGCGTACCTGACGACGGCCACGACCATGGTTGGCCAGCAGACGCTGCAACATCGGCAGGGTGAAACCGGCCGTTTTGCCTGTGCCTGTCTGAGCGCCGCCGAGCACATCCTGACCGGCCAGAATGGCCGGAATCGCTTGCTGCTGGATGGGGGTTGGCTGTTCGTAACCCAGCTCCTTGACGGCCCGCAGAATATGCGGAGACAGACCCAGTTCGTTGAATGACATGTTCGAGAGAAACTCCTGAGATGAGCCTTTGGCTCAACGGGCAGCCAGCGTGTTGGGGCCAGCCACGATATGGAAAAGATAGTGGGGCCGTAATATAGCAAAAGAGCGGCCGATGCGCAGTAGCTGTCGCACCGGCCGCCATACAATCGTTCAACGCAGTGGCGTAAAACGGTGCGGGAGCATCAGAGCATCTCGCGGATCTGCTCGGCCAGACTCTCCGGTTTGGCCTGGGGGGCGAAACGCTCTACCACATTGCCATCGCGGTCGATCAGGAACTTGGTGAAGTTCCATTTGACGTTTTCCAGCCCAAGAAAGCCCGGTTTCTGTTGCTTGAGCCACTGATAGAAGGGGTGGGCATGCTCACCGTTGACATCGCACTTGGCCATGATGGGGAAGCTGACCGGATAGTCGAGGGAGCAGAAGCGGGCGATCTCGTCCGCATCCCCCGGCTCCTGATTGCCAAACTGGTTGCAGGGGAAGCCCAAAATCACCAGCCCCTTGGGGCCGAGCTCCCGATAGAGCGTTTCCAGCCCTTCATATTGGGGAGTAAAGCCGCAGCGACTGGCCACATTGACCACCAGCACCACCTTGCCCGCCAGTTGAGTCAGCGGGTAGGGGGTACCATCCAGTCGTTGCAAAGTGAGATCGGGCAGAGGCATAAGAAGATCCTTTCGTGGGTGATGCGCGGGTTGTGCCGTGAGTGGTTCGGTCGGTGACAGAGACAAGCGCCGGATGAACAGCAACATGGCGATGCGGCTACGGTATCGGCTGGCTCTTGGCACCGCAAGGAGGCCGCGGCGCCTCCTCGTCCCGATTGCAAGGGCCATCACAGTTCGACAGCCAATACGCTCTTTGGCAGGGCGGGATCACAACTGGCGACAAAAATGCGGGGAGGCGGGCAACAACTCGCGTATTGATGTTGGGACTTCTCAAGAGAAGCAAACCGGTTTGTGACTTTGCCGGTAAGTCGCTACAAAGCGCCCTCTTTCCACTCATTGTGAGCCAATCTTGGACTATCAAGCTGCCATGGATGCCATTTACACCCGGGGATGGGTGATAGTGGATGATTTTTTGACCGTCGCCGAGGTGGATGCCCTCAAAGCCTGTTTGCCAGGCGAATGGCAACCGGCCGGGATCGGCCGTGACGCCCTGCATCAGGGCAATCCCGACATTCGCCGTGACCAGATCCACTGGCTGGAGCCCTCCCTCGGTGCGCCGGTGGCTGACTACCTCGCCCGGATGGAGTCCCTGCGTCTTGCCGCCAACCGGATGCTGATGCTGGGATTGTTCGACTACGAGGCCCACTTCGCCCGCTATCGCAGCGGGGATTTTTATGCCACCCATCGGGATGCCTTTGCCGGTCGCTCCAACCGCCGTCTTACCACCGTGTTTTACCTAAACAACGACTGGCTGCCCGAAGCGGGTGGAGTGCTACGCATGTATGACGACAAGGAGCAGTTTCTGATGGATGTCAGCCCCAAGGGGGGGAGGCTGGTCATGTTTCTCTCCGAGGAGTTTCCCCACGAGGTGCTGCCTGCCAATCGCGAGCGCTACAGTATTGCCGGCTGGTTTCGGGTCAATGGCAACGGCATGGGAAGGGTCGATCCCCCGCGCTGAGGGGCAATGTGTCCCGATTTTGACATAGGGGAGACTTTTCACTGCAAGAAGTGGGGTCATGGGTCTCCCATCAGCTGACAAGGGTTGATCTCCCTTGCTACACTGGCGCGCACTTATGTTCGTATCTGGCTTCGTCCGGTTTTTATGGTGGTTTGCTTATCAAATGGTCATGACGAGGCCGCTTTTCCCAAGGGATCACATCTAATGAAGAACATGCATGTCTTGCTGCTGTGCGGCGGCGGCGGCTCAGAGCACGAAGTTTCTCTGCGCAGCGCCAATTTCCTCGAGCAACAACTGGGCCTTCTGCCCGGTGTCGAAGTGACCCGCGTCGAGATGTTCGCCGATCGCTGGCTCAGTGCCGATGGCCGTGAGTGCAAGTTGGGGCTCGACAAGCTGCTTTCGTTTGACAGCGTGGCCCGTCCGGTGGATTACGTGGTGCCCTGTATCCACGGCTACCCGGGTGAGACCGGCGATCTGCAATCCTTCCTCGAACTGGCCGGATTGCCTTATCTCGGTTGCGATGCCGAGGCGAGCAAGATCTGCTTCAACAAGATCAGCACCAAGCTGTGGCTCTCCGCCATCGGCATTCCCAACACCCCGTACCTGTTCCTGACCGAGCAAAATGAGGCGGCGCTTGCCGAGGCCAAAGCCGCGCTGGCCAAGTGGGGCAAGGTCTTTATCAAGGCGGCTTCCCAGGGCTCTTCCGTTGGCTGCTACTCCGCCAGCAACGAAGCTGACCTGGTGAAGGGCATTGCCGATGCCTTCGGTTACTCCGAGCAGGTACTGATTGAGAAGGCGGTCAAGCCGCGCGAGCTGGAAGTGGCGGTTTACCAGTATGGTGACGAGCTGGTGGCGACTTATCCGGGCGAGATCTGCGTGCCGCAGGACAAGTTCTACACCTATGAAGAGAAGTACAGCAGCGCCAGCCATACCGAGACGGCACTGCGTGCCGAGGGGCTGACCCAGGCGCAGGCCGATGCGATCCACGAGTATGCCCTCAAGGCGTTCCGTCAGCTGAAACTGACCCATCTCTCGCGCATCGACTTCTTCCTGACCGAGGAGGGGGAGATCCTGCTGAATGAAATCAACACCTTCCCGGGCATGACCTCCATCTCCATGTTCCCGAAACTGCTGGAGCATCACGGTCACCGTTTCTCTGACTACCTTGAGCAGATCCTGCGCAAGGCCAGCTAAGCGCGCTCTCCCGCTCGCGGGATGAAGCAGGGCCCAATAAAAAATCCCCGCCAATCGGCGGGGATTTTTTTATGCCTTTATCAAGCGGGGGAGGCCAGCTTGAAGGGATAAACAGGCGGGGAGGGGATGACTCTTCCCCGCCTGTTGCTACCTGTGGGTGTTACCGGCGGTTAGCCGCGAGCCACCCGAAAGCGCACGCTGCGGGAGTGGCACGGCGCCAGCTCGCCAAACTCGCCAGCGGCCAGTTCAAGGGGCAGGGGCTGCTCGTCCATCCGCACCGCTTGCCAGTCGTTCAGGGCGTGTTCGCAGCTCACTTTGCCTCCCTCCAGTATTGCCTGCTCGCTCGGGTTGTAGACCCGGATCACCAGCGCCTCTTCATCCTCTGCCTTTTTCAGGGCGCTCAGCACCGGACCGGAGGGATCCATGGAGAACAGACTGAAGTGCAGCGGGGTGGTGAAGCTTGCCTTGTTGAGCTTCATGGCATCGAACGGGATCTTGTTGTAGCAGCGCACCGGGGTGAGGTAGCTGCGCGCCGCTTGCATCACGTTGGCGCTGATGTGATCGCCGGCAAACGCCAGCAGGCTGAAACGGCAGCTGAGCTTGCCACGCACCTGGGAGTCCGGGGTGGGCAGCTTGATGCCGGAGGGGCGACCCGGGCGCAGCAGCAGCTCCTCTTTACCGAGTACGCCGACCCCGCGCAGCAGGGTGAGTGCCAGGGTGTCGCACTGCTCGCCGATCACCTCAAACTCGCGCAGACCGTCACTCAGCACCGCCAGCCCCTGCTTGCCATCTTGCAGGGCGACGAAGTTCATCAGCTGCCAGACCGGAATGGGAGCCTCTTTCCACCCCTCCGCTTCCCAGTCGGCCATGGCGCTGTCGCGTGTGGGGCGAGTGATGCAGCCAAACTGGTTGTCAGAGACCACTGTGTCGCTCGGGAAGGGGGTGGGGATCAGCACCCGCACCCGGTGATCATCGGCCTGATTGTCGAGCTCCAGCTCGATGTCGATGCGTGGGCTCTGGTGCGCCAGCGTGATGCGGCAGGTGACATCGAGGTGGCCGCTGCACTGACGGTTGGCCCGCTCGGCGAGGTTGGCCGGCAGCGCCATACGCAGTTTGAGGGTCGCGATGCTCTGCCACGCCTGATGGGTGATCTCGCGGGTCACGGCAAACTCGGTGGAGTAGCGCAGCCACTCATCCCGCGATGGCGAGTAGTCATACTCGTCGCCATCATCTGAACCCTCTTCGAGCGTGAGCACCTGATCAAAGGTGGTGCCGCGCAGTTTATCCAGGATCTGCAGGGTGCCGTTGTCGTTGAGGGCGATGCGATAAAAATCGTTCTCCAGCAGCTCGCCGCTGGCTGTCACCGGTTGCTCCAGTCCTGGCTGGTTGCCCTCGATATGGAGGGTGCAGTAGCCCATGGCGGGCAAGGGATGGTAGAGCTGGATGTCGTACTCCATAAAGGGGTCGTAGTTGCCGTAGTGAACGATCTGTCTGTCCACCAGACCCGGGTCAATCTCGCGCTTGGCGCGGATGAAGTAGGGGACCGGCTGGCCTGCTTCATCGCGCAGGGCAAAGGATTGGGCACGAATGCGGATGCTGGTGTTGATCACCTCCTGACGGGGGAAGGGCATCAGGTTGAAGAGGCAGAGTTTGTCGGCCACCTGCACGCCGTCTTCACAGAGCGCCACCGGCATGTTGTCGACAATCTTGCGCATGTAGAAGCGGATCAGGTTCTCGGCCATGTCGTCGGCCAGAATGAAGCGGGTCATCACCTCCTGATGCACCTTGTCGCTACAGCAGCAGCCGATGCTGTCATGGGCGTGGTTCTTCATGATCTCCTTCCACATCTTCTCCAATAGCCCGTGGTGGTACTCGAAGCCGAGCGCCCAAGCGATGCTCGCCAGTGGTTCGAGGATGTTGACGATCTTGTTCTCGATGGCGGCGTGGGCCAGCTTGATGTCCATCCGGGTGGAGGAGATGGTGCGATGTACCCGCATGTATTTGCCGTCGTTGAACTCCCCTTTGAGGGTGGCCAGTTGGTCGCGGCACGCCTCGATGCGCTCGAAGACCTGCTCGAAGCGGCTCATGTGGAATTCACGCTGGGGGTAGATCTCCCGCAGCTTGTCGATAATGGCGAAGATGTTCTGCTGCAGCGGCATCTGGTCGTGGCCGTTGGGCAGCAGGATATCCTTGGTCACCGAGGCCTTCTCCAGCACCTCGAAGTAGGATTCGAGCCGCTTGCGCAGCCCAGCTTCATCTTCCGGCAGGTACTTGCCGATGGCGTAGCCGAGCGGCAGTACCTGGGCGGTCACCTCGCAGCCGTCGTTGCTTTGCCAGAGGAACTCGGTCTTGTCGGTGCCGTGGCGCTCGGAGCAGCCGCGCCAGAACATGGCACGGTCAATCCCGAAGCCGTTGAAGATGTGGGGCAGTTGGGAGGACATACCGAACGAGTCGGGCAGGTAACCGATCTTCATCGGCTCGCCAAGGCTAAGGCAATCGCGCATCCCGTAGAGCAGGTTGCGCAGGATGGACTCGCCGCTCACCTGCATGGTGTCGGTCTGGGTGTACCAGGGGCCGATGATGAGCTTGCCCGCTTCCACCAGCGCCTTCACCCGGGCCTTGTTCTCGGGCTGGATGGCGAAGTAATCCTCCAGCACCGCAGTCTGGCCGTCGAGCACATAGAATTTGTAGTCAGGGTCGGATTCAAGACGCGCCAGGATCTCCGCCATATTGTTGACCAGCAGGATGCGGGACTCCTCGGTGGTGAAGTACCACTCCCGATCCCAGTGCATATGCGGAGTGATGTGAACTCGTGAAACTGTCATGACAATGATCCTTTGCTGACGCACGGCGGCCCTTGCCTGCCGTGCGGAAAAATAGTCTGTTGAAAAAGCGGTTGTGAAGATGAGCCTTACTCTGCGGCGACCACCTGATAGGTGCCGCGCTGCATGGCGTGACGGCGCCAGCCGATCAGCACCACAGTGGAGATAAGGGTGCCCACCAGCGCCGCCCCGAGCCAGACGGCGGCAGCCATCAAGGCGCCGTGGCCGCCATCGTGGAGCAGGAACAGGGAGAAGATGCCGGCCCCCGGGGTGGAGAGACCAATTCCCATGGCACCCACCATGGCGCCGGTGACCACCGATCCTGCGAGGAAGGAGCCGATCACCCGGATCGGATCTTCGATGGCCATCGGAATGGCGCCCTCGGTGATCCCTGCCAGCCCCAGCAGCCAGGTCGACTTACCGGTCTCGATCTCGAAGGTCTGGAACAGGCGCGGTGCCAGCAGGGTGGAGAAGGTGACGGTAAAGGCCGAGACCATCTTGACCGCGCCGAAGATGGCGTAAGGGCCGTAGACCCCGTTGGCCATGGCGCCGAGGCAGAAGGCGTAGGCCGCCTTGTTGACCGGGCCACCCAGGTCAAACGAGCACATAAAGCCGAGCAGGGCGCCCAGCACCAGCGCATTGGTGCCGGAGAGGCCGTTGAGCCACTCGGTGAGGCTGTTGTTGAGCCAGGCCACCGGCTGACCGATGACAAACAGCATCAGGCTGCCCGCCACCAGGGTGCCGATCACCGGATAGAGGTAAAAGGTGAGAAAGCCGTTGAAGTTGGGGCTAAGGCGCACATGCTGCTTGACCCAGCGCATCAGGTAACCGGCGATAAGGCCACCGACCACGCCGCCGAGGAAGCCGGAGCCAATCATGTTGGCGGCCAGTCCCGCCGCAAAGCCCGGGCCCAGCGCCGGTTTGTCTGCCAGCGAATAGGCGGTATAGGCCGCCAGCACCGGCACCATCAGGGTGCCCAGCATGCCACCGCCGAGTTTTCGGTACATCCAGAGCCAGGAGTTCTCGGTATCAAACAGATGTTGCAGGCCGAAGATCTGGGCCAGCAGCACAGAGACGGCGAGCACGGTACCGCCTGCCACGATGAGCGGCACTGCAAAGGAGATACCGCTCAGCAGCGCCTGCTTGAGCTCGGTCTTGAGGCCCACCTTCTTGCCGCTTGGGGCATCGCTCTGGCTGGTGTTGGGCGTCGGGGCGGTGCGCCCGGCCTTGGCGGCCTCCAGCGCGTCATTGAGGATCCGCTCGGCATGGCGGATGGGCTCGGCCACCGGCGTCTCGATACGGGGGATGCCGGCGAAACGCTCCTGCTCCTTGATGGCCACCTCGGCGGCGAAGATGCAGGCCACCGCAGAATCGAGCGCTTCTTGCGGCAGGCGATCCTCGATGCCGTTGGCACCCTGCTTCTCGACCAGTACCCGAATGCCCAGCTTGCGCCCCGCCTTTTCCAGATACTCGGCAGCCATATAGGTGTGGGCGATCCCCGCCGGGCAGGCGGTGACACAGACCACAGTGGGTTTATTTGTATCTGATTTGTCTTCTTTTTCTGGTTGCTTGCCACTATCCCCTTCGCCATCGAGTAGCGCCATCAGCTGCTCGGCACTCTGGGCCGCCAGCACTGCCTCGCGGGTATCGTCATCCACCAAGGCGGTAGTGAGGGTGGTGAGCAGCTGCATATGGGTCGAGCCCGCCTGATCGGTCGGGATCGCCAGCATGAAGATCAGGTTGACCGACTCGGGGCCGTCGATCCCCTCCCAGCCCAGCTCCTCGCTTAAGGTTGCGACGGCAAAGGCCGCTTCGCGCACCGCATCGCACTTGCCGTGGGGCACCGCCAGCCCTTCGCCAAGGGCGGTGGGGCCCTGCGCCTCGCGGGCCATGACCGCGGCCAGAAAGGCGGCCTTGTCGTGCAGCTTGCCGGCCTGATCGAGCCGATCAGCCAGGGCATGAATGGCCGCATCCCGATCGGCAAACCGGGTTTGCAGCGTGATGAGATGGGGGCCGGTAAGACTGGTCAGATTCATGATGATCCTCTGTCAGGTTGGCTTGCCAGCAAGCCGTCATGGTGAAAGTGACAGCGATGCTAACAAATCGGCCGACTGATTTTTGTGAGTGGTATCATACAATTTGTTATTTGTATTGCTTTTGTATTGTTTGTCCAAGATGATTTGTTAGGTCAAATGGAGCGAGCCGTTTTGTCTGCCGAGCAACTGGGGTAGAATGGCGCCTCTTCCATTTATCATGGCGCAGAGCCGACGAGGTGGCCTTTCGTGTCGAAAAAACCCATGTATCGCCAGATAGCCGACACCATCCAGCAGTGGATTGCGCAAGGGGAGCTGGCCCCCGGCGATGCCCTGCCCACCGAAGCCGAGTTGCGCGAGCAGTTCGGGGTGAGCCGGGTGACGGTGCGTCAGGCCCTCAAGCAGCTGACCGAACTCAACGTCATCGAGAGCATTCAGGGCAGCGGCAGCTATGTGCGACAGGAGAAGGTGAACTACGACATCTATCAGCTCACCAGCCTCTATGAGAAGGTGACCGATCCGGCGGCCGAGACTCACAGCGACATTCTTGCCTTCGAGGTGATCAAGGCGAGCCGCGAGCTGGCCGAGCGGCTCAATCTGCTGGAAGGGGCGCTGGTCTACTACGTCAAGCGAGTGCGCTTTATTCGCCAGATCGCGGTAACGCTGGAGGAGACCTGGATGCCGCTCGCTCTCTTCCCCGATCTCAGCTATGCGGTGATGCAGGGTTCCAAGTACCACTACATCGAAGAGGTGAAGCAGCTGGTGATTGACCGCAGCGAGCAGGAGATCATTCCGGTGCTCCCTTCGGCGCAGGTGGTGGAGGCGCTCGGTATCGATCCAGCCAAGCCCATTATCGAGAAGGTCTCCCGTGGCTTCTTGCAAGATGGCACAGTGTTCGAGTTCAGTCGCAACTTCTTCAAGAGCGATGATTACAAGTTCACCCTGATAGCCCGCCGTACCAAGGGGTGAGCGGGCGCCAGCGCCCGAGATAAAAAAGGCCACCACCCTGTTTGCGGTGGTGGCCTTTGTTTTTGGCTGATTGCCGGGCTGAATAGCAGATTGGCTGGTGGTTTGATGCAGCCGAGCTACTGCGCTGAGTCGTTGATAACTTCCTCGACCCGTACCTGCAAGCTCCCTTGCGCCAGGGTGGTGATGAGCTGGTCGCCACTGTTGACCTGATCGGCGCGGCTGATGACTTCTCCGCGCGCAGTGCGGGTGATGGAGTAGCCGCGCCCCAGAGTGGCGAGCGGGCTCACCCCGTCGAGGCGGGCGGTGAGCATGGCGAGGCGGTGGCTCGCAAGGTCTTGCCGCTTGGCAATCAGGGCATAGAGCCGCTCCTCGGCCAGCTGATGGCGGCGCTTGCCAGCTGCCAAGAGGCGCTCCGGACTCTTGCCCTGCAGGCGCAGCTCAAGGTTGGTGAGGCGCCGCTCACCCTGATGCAGCCGCTGGCGCAATAGCTGTTGCAAACGGGTGGAAAGCTCGTCGAGGCGCTGGGACTGCTGCTCCAGTCGCCGCTTCGGATCCTGATGGTCGAGCCGCTTTTGCAGCAGGATGAAATCGTGGCGGGCGGCGGTCTGTTGGCGGTTTATGGCCTGCAGCAGTCGCTGCTTGAGGTGGGCGAGGCGCTGAATGCGGGCCTGATTGTCTGGCGCCACCAGCTCGGCGGCAGCCGACGGGGTAGGGGCGCGCAAGTCGGCGGCAAAGTCGCTGATGGTGACATCCACCTCGTGGCCCACCGCGCTCACCACAGGTATGGTTGAGTGGGCAATGGCGCGCGCCACAGCCTCTTCGTTAAAGCACCAGAGATCTTCGAGAGAGCCGCCGCCGCGCCCGACGATCAGCACATCCACCTCGGCGCGCTGGTTCGCTTTGGCGATCGCCGCGACGATCTGGCTGATGGCGGCGCTTCCCTGTACCTGAGTCGGGTAGATAAAGACCGGCAGATCCGGCGCGCGCCGTTTAAGCACCGTCAGCATATCGTGCAGGGCGGCGCCGGTAGAAGAGGTGACCAGTCCCACCGCCCGTGGTTCGCGGGGCAGCGGCCGCTTGTGGCTTTCGTCAAACAGCCCCTCGGCGCCGAGGCGGCGCTTGAGCTCTTCAAAACGCAGGGCCAATACGCCGTCGCCCGCCGGCTGCATCGACTCGATGATCAGCTGGTAGTCGCCGCGCGGCTCATAGAGGGAGACCCGCGCCTGCACCAGCACCTGCATGCCATCCTGCGGGCGAAACGCCACCCGCCGGTTGTTGCCCTTGAACATGGCGCAACGCACCTGCGCCGACATGTCCTTAAGCGAGAAATACCAGTGGCCTGAGCTGGGCATCGCCAGATTAGAGAGCTCGCCGGTCAGCCACACCAGCCCCAGATCCTGCTCCAGGATCATGCGCACGGCGCTGTTGAGGCGGGTGACGGTAAAGACCTGCTGCTCGCGGCCGCTCGCCGCACTGGATGGGGTAAATCGGTTCAAAGGCGTACCTGTGGTCTGCTCCGGCGTGGCCGGGATAAAACGATGGCCGCTATCTTAGCCCGAAACAGGGGGAGGGTGCTAAGCAGGAGGCGTCAGCAGCAGAAAAGCAAGATTGGAAACGCTGCCGTTTATTCGGGCAGGCAGTATGGCTCCCGACAAAGCCCTCGCGCTTGCCCGCATCTGGCCAAGTCGCGGCTTGCCTGGATGCCGTTGATCTCTCAGGTGCTGCAGATGTTCACGGCGCCACCATCTTGACCAACGTTTACTCGCCCCCTGTTTGGAGTAGCTTATGAATCCCTCAACCCACTTAAGTTTGACGACCCGTTTGCTGCACTGGTCGGTTGCCTTGCTGATGATTGGCCTGACCCTTGTCGGTTATCTGATGGTGAAATTTGAAATATGGGATCTCTATGCCCTGCATAAATCTCTGGGGGTGATTGCATTAATCTTGATCCTGCCCCGCGCCATTCACCGCCTTGTTAAAGGGTGGCCTGAGCCTGTGCGTCAATATCCTGTTTACGAGGCATTGGCAGCCAGGGCGATCCACTGGGGTTTGCTGATTTCAACGCTGCTTATTCCGGTGTCCGGTCTCTGTTATTCCGCAGCGGCTGGCCGAGGTGTCGCGATATTTGGCTGGTCTATTATCCCGATGAATCCAGATATTCATGATCCTGCCAACGTGATTCCATTCAGTGAATCCGTTCGGGATATTGCTCACACAGTCCATATTTATTTGCCATATATCATGCTGGCATTTTTGCTGGTGCACATTGTCGGGGCGTTGAAACATCATCTGCTGGATAAAGATAATACCTTGTTGCGGATGGTGGGGCGAAAATAATAAAGAGAGGCACCCCTTTTTGTGCCGGGAAATATATATTGGCAGCGGATGAAATTTATTATCCAGACCGAGCAAAGGACATTGAGAAGAGAATGATACCGGTGTGAGTGGTCGCAGCGAGGGCAAGAGACAATACAAGGACACAAGACACAAGACACAAGGACACAAGACAAGGGGAGGGTGGTCAGAGGCCGCTTGCCCCCTGAGCCCCTGTCGATCATCCCGTTGCATGGGGGTTGCTCTGCGTCGGCACCTACCGGTTTTGCATAAATCACCGGTTAGCCAACTCTTTTGCCCCGAAATGGCGCTTTTCGTACTGATAATCTTGGTTTTTTGGCGTTTTGGCCGCCTAAAAGAGGGCTATGCCATAAAAAATTCAAAAAACTTCTTTACCAGTGACCAATGCGTGAGTAAACTTCGTCGGCAATATTTTACACCCCCACTTCCTCAACGGTGAGATATTGCCATGCTCAGGATTGCCAAAGAAGCGTTAACCTTCGACGATGTACTGTTGGTTCCCGCCCACTCCGAAGTTCTTCCCAATACTGCCGATCTGCGTACCAAGCTGACCTCCGCCATCAGTTTGAACATCCCGATGATCTCCGCTGCCATGGACACAGTGACCGAAGCCCGTCTGGCTATCGCACTGGCCCAGGAAGGCGGTATCGGCTTTATCCACAAGAACATGTCCATCGAGCAGCAGGCTGCCGAAGTGCGCAAGGTCAAGAAGTACGAGAGCGGCGTGGTGACTGACCCCGTCACCGTGCGCCCTGACATGACCATCGCCCAAATCAAGGAGCTGAGCCACAAGAATGGCTTCGCCGGTTACCCCGTGGTGACTGACGGCAATCAGCTGGTCGGTATCATCACCGGCCGTGACGTGCGCTTCGTGATTGACCTCTCCCAGACCGTTGAACAGATCATGACCCAGAAAGATCGTCTGGTCACCGTGCGTGAAGGTGCCCCTCGTGAAGAGGTGGTTGCCCTGATGCAAAAGCACCGTATCGAAAAAGTGCTGGTGGTGAATGGCGACTTCAAACTCAAGGGCATGATCACCGTTAAAGATTTCCAGAAAGCCGAGCGCAAGCCCCACGCCTGTAAAGATGACAAGGGTCGCCTGCGGGTCGGTGCTGCGGTTGGTGCCGGTGCCGGCAACGAAGAGCGCGTCGCTGCGCTGGTTGAAGCCGGTGTTGACGTGCTGCTGATCGACTCCTCCCACGGCCACTCCCAGGGCGTGCTGGATCGTATCAAGGCCACTCGCGATGCCTATCCGGATCTGCAGATCATCGGTGGCAACGTGGCGACCGCCGCGGGCGCCAAGGCGCTGGCTGCTGCCGGTGTCAATGCGGTCAAGGTCGGTATCGGCCCGGGCTCCATCTGTACTACCCGTATCGTAACTGGCGTGGGTGTGCCCCAGATCACTGCCATCTCCGACGCCGTTGACGCGCTGGAAGGCACCGGTATTCCGGTGATTGCCGATGGCGGTATCCGCTTCTCCGGCGACATCGCCAAGGCCATTGCCGCGGGCGCCAGCTGCGTCATGGTGGGCTCCATGTTCGCCGGTACTGAAGAAGCGCCGGGCGAGATCGAGCTCTATCAGGGTCGCTCCTTCAAATCCTACCGTGGTATGGGTTCTCTGGGCGCCATGTCCAAAGGCTCCAGCGACCGCTACTTCCAGACCGACAACGCCGCCGACAAGCTGGTACCGGAAGGTATCGAAGGTCGCGTGCCGTACAAGGGTCGCCTCAAAGAGATCATCCACCAGCAGATGGGCGGCCTGCGCTCCTCCATGGGCCTGACCGGCAGCGCCACCATCGACGACATGCGCACCAAAGCTGAATTCGTGCGCATCTCCGGCGCCGGGATGAAAGAGTCCCACGTCCACGATGTGACCATTACCAAAGAAGCCCCCAACTATCGGATGGGCTGATAAAACGGGGCCCTGCGCCCCGTTTTTCCACCCTTTTTTTATCCCGTGCCCTTTGTGACAACATCAGCCTGATGCAGGAATAAAATGACTAAAGACATTCACCAGCACCGTATCCTTATCCTCGACTTCGGTTCCCAGTACACCCAGCTGATCGCCCGCCGCGTGCGCGAAATCGGCGTTTACTGCGAACTGTGGGCCTGGGATGTAACCGAAGAGCAGATCCGCGAATTCAATCCGAGCGGCATCATCCTCTCCGGCGGCCCCGAGTCCGTCACCGAAGCCGGCAGCCCGCGCGCCCCCGAGTATGTATTCAACGCCGGTGTCCCTGTGTTCGGTATCTGCTATGGCATGCAGACCATGGCCGAGCAGCTGGGTGGCAAGGTGCAATCCTCTACCGAGCGTGAATTCGGTTACGCCAAGGTGGAAGTGCTGGGCGAGGCTGGCAAGAGCAGCGCGCTCTTGCGCAATATCGAAGATGCCATCGCCGACAACGGCAATGCCCTGCTGGATGTCTGGATGAGCCACGGTGACAAGGTCACCACCATTCCGGCCGACTTCACCACCATCGCCCGGACCCCGACCTGCCCACACGCGGCCATGGCCAACGAAGCCAAGCGTTTCTACGGCGTGCAGTTCCACCCGGAAGTGACCCACACCCGTCAGGGTGCCCGCATGCTGGAGCACTTTGTCAAAGACATCTGCGGCTGCGAGTGTCTCTGGACACCGGCCACCATTATCGACGACGCCGTTGCCCGCATCCGCGAGCAGGTGGGTGACGATGAAGTGATCCTCGGCCTCTCCGGTGGTGTCGACTCCTCCGTGGTCGCCATGCTGGTGCACCGCGCCATCGGCGATCGCCTCACCTGCGTCTTCGTCGACAACGGCCTGCTGCGCCTGAATGAAGGCACCCAGGTGATGGAGATGTTTGGTGACCACTTTGGTCTGAACATCGTCAAGGTCGATGCCGAAGAGCGCTTCCTCTCTGCCCTGGCCGGTGTTGACGAGCCGGAAGCCAAGCGCAAGATCATCGGCCGCGTCTTCGTCGAAGTGTTTGACGATGAAGCGAAAAAGCTGAAAAACGCCAAGTGGCTGGCGCAAGGCACCATCTATCCGGACGTTATCGAATCCGCTGCCAGCAAGACCGGCAAGGCCCACGTCATCAAGTCTCACCACAACGTCGGCGGCCTGCCGGAAGAGATGAAGATGGGTCTGGTCGAGCCGCTGCGCGAGCTGTTCAAAGACGAAGTGCGCCGCGTCGGCCTCGAGCTGGGTCTGCCCTACGACATGCTCTACCGTCACCCGTTCCCGGGCCCGGGTCTGGGCGTGCGCGTCCTTGGCGAAGTGAAGAAAGAGTACTGCGATATTCTGCGCCGCGCCGATGCAGTCTTTATCGAAGAGCTGCGCAAAGCTGACCTCTACAACCAGGTCAGCCAGGCGTTCGCCGTGTTCCTGCCGGTGCGCTCCGTTGGCGTGATGGGCGACGGTCGCAAATATGACTGGGTCATTGCCCTGCGCGCCGTCGAAACCATCGACTTTATGACTGCCCACTGGGCTCACTTGCCGTACGACTTCCTCGGTCACGTGTCGAACCGCATCATCAACGAGATCAACGGTATCTCCCGCGTGGTGTACGACGTCTCCGGCAAGCCGCCCGCAACTATCGAATGGGAATAAGCGGCTCGCGCCGTTCTGCCCATCGAGCATAAAAATGCAAAAAGACGCCCTTGAGGCGTCTTTTCTTTTCTCAATCGTTTGCGCCACACATCTTCTTTTTTCGAGCAGCTTTTTCGCCACCTTGCCCCTGTCATATGTGACAGGGGCATTTTTGCCATCCCGCACTAGGCTCTCTCATGCCAATTGAGCCTGCTGTCAACAGCGGTTTGTGGCAAGGGGGAGGGCTGATCCAGTTGCAGATAGCTGCGCAAATTTGCCCATCGTCATCGCGCCAATCGGCAGTG
The DNA here is from genome assembly GCF_963870295.1 of Aeromonas sp. ANP5. Classification (NCBI taxonomy): domain Bacteria; kingdom Pseudomonadati; phylum Pseudomonadota; class Gammaproteobacteria; order Aeromonadales; family Aeromonadaceae; genus Aeromonas; species Aeromonas sp. ANP5. The sequence goes on from NZ_CAWMRY010000011.1 coordinate 68,111, forward strand.
ATGACACCCCGGTGGAGACCGGAAACCACTTGAATCAACGGGGCGCAGCCCGAACGGCCAAACGAGTCGGGATCATAGAGCACGGAGAGTTTGATATGTCAGAACAAGCAGTGTTGGTGGGTGGATGGACCGCATATCACAAGCTGACCGCCGAGGATCAGGCGGTATTTGATCAGGCGCTGAAAGGATTTGTCGGGGTGCAGTACGTACCCTTTGAAGTCTCCACTCAAGTGGTGGCTGGCACCAACTACCGCTTCAAGTGCAAGAGCACTGTGCCGCTTGCCAAACCGATCCATGGCGAAGCCGTGGTGCAGATCTTCAAATCACTGGACGGGGATGCCCATATCACCTCCATTACCCCGATCTGATCGGGTTGCGGGGCAAGGCGGGGAGGGGGAATAACTTCCAACTTGCTTGCTCCAAATCCTGAAAATAAGAAAGACGCCTTAGGGCGTCTTTCTTATTTTTGATTTATGTCAAATAAAGCTCCTCGCTATAGATTTAGTTAATAAGTAAATAGCTTTATACTAGCGCGATAGAATGATTTCGGATTATCAAGAAAAATAATTAAGGGGATGGGATGGAAAATTACCTATATAATTATGAAACTGAGATAGATGCAATAATTCACGATTATGAGCGGTTTGTTTTACAGACGCATAAATTCCCACATCTAGGGCTTTTTCGACAAGGAAATGCAATCTTCATTGTTATTGAAAATGTCAGTGATAGTGATGTTGAGATGCTATCTAAAGATTATAATGATAATTATAGGGCTATATGTAATCCTGCACCTCTTATTGTTCCTTTTATAAGGGACGGTTTTGAAAAAGTTGAATTGCGTGAATCATGGAGGAAAATAAACCAACATGGCTATCCGTATACTTATGCCGAGATAGAAAATGAACTATATATGATGTTGCCAAAGCGATTTCAGCCATTTAGGTTTGATTACAAAATGGCTACAGGGAAGTTTAATTTGGAACTTGAGGTGCTCCCCTCTGCTGATGATGTTTTAGAAATAGAAATTATTTTAGCTGATTTAGGGTTGGATAATTATGAGCTGGTAATTAATGTAAATCATAATTTAAAGAAAGATATAGTTTCTCATGCGATTCGTGAGAAGGAACTTATGGGGAATATAGATTTTCTTCCACATAATCTAATTGTTAAGGCATCAGGTTTGATTGATAGAGAAATGCCTAAGATTATACTCGATAAATATGAGGAGGATGAGGAGTTCTGGGTCGATCAACGTTTGAGTATATTAAGGGAGACAAGTTTCAATCGAAGTGATATTTCACAGTTAGAAGATCTTAATAACGGCAGTTTATGTTTCATAGATGCTACACATCATGATAGAGGAAACTTGAGGACATATCTATCTCTTTATAGAACAGTGATCATATCTCTTCCACAAAAAACTTCTTCAACTAGAAAAAGCTTTTTTGAAATGTTCGAAATAAATAAGTTCGAATTGAGAGTGTTGATAGAGCATGGGCGCCTCAAATTTAGTGTTATAGATAATATAGAGCTATATCCTTTAGATTTGATTGCATATATTTTGGATGTAGACCCAAAGGCTATCATGTTTCCAAGAAGCATAACTGCATCGTGTTTACTGAGTATGAGAGATAGAACAGGGTTGCTAGGTTTTTCTTATACAACAGATGAGCAATTCCGATTTTTAAATTCACTTCATCTATCTAATTCAAAAAGTGCATCCGAAATAGCTGGAGCGCTAGCTAATTCTTGGAATGGAATGGAGCGTATGGTTAATCAAAATGGGTTGCTATTGATTGGCCATTTGGGTATTGGTGGGTTAATAAGTAAAATGTATTTCGGGGAAAAAGGTTGCGATATTCCATTTTTCAGCTCTAGTTACGAAATATCTCAAGGATTAGGCGCTCATTACTTTCCGTATGAGAGTGAGAATGAATCTAGATATGCTAAAGCAGCAGAACTAGTTGGTTCAATCTATCATGGGGTAAATATGCATGCACCTCAGATAAAAGAAAATAAGCTTAAAGAGTTGCTTAGTAGTATTTATGCAATAAATAACGATATGAGCATTCTTGAGCTTGATAGAGTTTTTTCACACAAAGAGATTCCATTTGCAACTGATATATTAAATGACCTTTCTAAGTTAAGTGAAGAAGAAGTAAACTATAAAATACTTCAATTAAAAGATAGTATTAATAAATTGGAGAAAAACCAACAACGTTTATCTGCATTGGATTTTAGCGGCCTAATTGGTGGGGTTGCAAGTATGTATAGTGGTGAACCTGTTGTTAGTTTGCTTGTTTGGGGGCTAACTGCAACTAATAGATATGTAAATTTGACTCAAAGTGATACTGAGCTTTTTGCTCGCCTAGTTGCTATAAACAATAGGGTAAGCAAAGATGTTGTATTGATAAAAAACGCACGCAACAAAATATCTAACATGATGTAATATATATTAATTGCGGGTTTTACAGTTCTAGTTATCACCTGACACCGGCCTCAAACCGGTGTTTTGTGTTCGCGGCCAATTCGCATTTCCTTCGTTCTCATTGCTGGCCTCCTTGAAAATATTGTGGGGTGTCATCTCCACACTAATCCGTCCTTTAGTGCCGTAGGATGCAATGAAATTGCACCGCCAATATGGCTTCTGGTATGAGCACAAAAGCTGCACAGCAAACGGTGCAATGCGCTGCGCTTATTGCACCCTACGTGTTTTGTTAATCCGCTGGGGTGGTGTGGCTAAGCGCTATTCCTCGCCAAAGCAATAAAAGGGGCGATTTGCGCCCCGAATCTTTTTATGTCCCCGTTTTATATCGCTGCCCGCTTGTCTGGCGCTGCCTGATTGTCTGCTGACTCACTACCAACACTCCTGTTTCGCCCTTCCCTCAGGTCAGGCAGAAAAAGTCCACCTTCACTCATACCTCGCCGCTTCCCAGGCGTGTATTGCCTGTTTGCGGGTCTCGCCCCAGTGATAGCCGCCGAGTTTGCCGTTTTGCTGGATGACCCGGTGGCAGGGGATCATCAAGGCGACGGGGTTGGCCCCCACCGCCAGCCCCACTGCGCGGGCGGCCTTGGGATTGCCGACGGCGCTCGCCACCTGGGCGTAGCTCACCACCTTGGCGGGCGGGATCTGCAGCAGCGCCCGCCAGATGCTGATCTGAAAGTTGGTGCCGCTCACGTGCAAGGAGATGGGGCGATCCGGCGCCTTGCTGCCATCGAACATGGTGTTGATGACCCCTTGGGTGCGTGATGGTGCCTCCCGCAGCTCCGCTTCGGGCCAGCTGTGGGCGAGGTCGGCCAGCGGCGCCTGTGGGGCCTGGTCATCGAGAAACGAGAAGTTGCACACCCCCCGCGGGGTCAGGGCGACGAATGCCTGACCGAAGGGAGTGTCGTGCACCCCGTGATCGATAACCAGCCCGGCCCCGCGCTGCTTGTACTCGCCCGGCGTCACCGCTTCGAGCTGCACGAAGTGATCGTAGAGCCGCGAGCCGCTGCTAAGGCCCAGGGTATCGGCCACCTCGAGCAGCGGGCGCGACTCCTGCAACAGCGCCTTGGCCCGCTCCAGGGTCAGCACCTGCAGATAGCGTTTGGGCGTCACTCCGGCCCAGCGGCTGAACAGCCGCTGGAAGTGAAAGGGACTTAAGTGCACGTGCGCCGCTATCTCGTCCAGAGTGGGCTGGCGCTCCACCTGACTTGCGATAAAACGGATGGCATCGGCGATGCGGGCGTAATCAGACATAAGGCGCTCTCACGATAAGGTTTCGGTCGCAGGATCTTGGGGGCGACAACATCATGTGCGACAAATTGATACCCCACCATCGGCCAGCAGGGCAATGCCGGTGGTAAAGCTGGATGCATCGGACGCGAGATAGAGGGCCGAGCGGGCGATCTCCTCCGGTTGGGCCAGCCGCTTGAGCGCATGCATATTCTGCACAAAGGCGAGGCTCTCCGGCGTATCGGTAAAGGCCCGTCCCATGGGCGTGTCGGTGCCCCCCGGCAGCAGGGCGTTGACCCGCACCCCTTGTGCCCCATATTCGGCAGCCAGCACCCGTGTCAGGCCAATGAGGCCTGCCTTGCTCGCGGCATAGGCCGCCATGCCGGGCAGCCCCAGAGTATGGCCGACGAAAGTGGAGGTAAAGATCAGCGAGCCGCCCCCGCGTGCCTGCATGGCAGGGATCTGGTACTTGGCTCCCACAAAGGCGCTGGTGAGGTTGGTATCCAGAATTTCCTGCCACTGCGCCAGTTCAAGCTCCTTTACGCTGCCCGGCGTGCCTGTGGTACCTGCGTTGTTGAAGGCGATATCGAGCCCGCCGAAACGGGTTAGCGCGAGATCAACAAGGTCGCGGGCGTAACTCTCGCTTTTCACATCTCCCGCCAGACTCACCGCCTGGCCCCCCTCGTGGCGGATCTCCTCCACCAGCAGGTCTAGCTCGGGCTGGCGGCGGGCGCCGACGACGACGCTGGCCCCTTCGCGGGCAAACAGGATGGCGCTGGCGCGACCGATGCCGGAGCTGGCGCCGGTGATGATGGCGACCTTGTTGGACAGTAATGACATGGCAGTTCCCTCGCTGAGTGTGTTGTGCGCCAAATCAGTGGGGCACAGGGTTGGCTGTGGGTTGGAACTCCAATAGGTTCCAACCGACTTGGGTTTGGCCCCCACTATGGCAACCACTCCTCGCTGGAACGACCCGAATCTTGCTCTCTTTCTCTCCAACTCGTTTTGCTACATGTCGAAACAGTCCTTCGGCAACAAAAGGGGCGAACTGCGCCCCGAATTCTTTATAATGCCCCCCTTTAAAATCGCCGGACCCAGGCTCGGCGCGCTGATGGCTGGCTACGTCATCAGGCAGATCATCAGGATTGAGAAACGGTTATGCATACTCTGGAACAGCTGCGCGCAGGTGAACTGTGCGGTGCCCGCCATCTGAAGCTCTCTGAAAATCTGACGGAGTTCCCCCCCGAGATTTTGAGCCTGAAAGAGACACTGGAGGTGCTGGATCTCACCGGCAACCAGCTGAGCGCGCTCCCCGACGAGCTGGCCGGGTTTGGCAAACTGCGCATCATCTTCTGCTCCGAGAACCGCTTTACCGAGCTGCCCGAGGTGCTGGGGCGTTGCCCGGCGCTCACCATGGTGGGCTTTAAGGCCAACCAGATCGTCACAGTTTCGGCCAAAGCGCTGCCCGCCGGTTTGCGCTGGCTGATCCTGACTGATAACGCAATTGAGCAACTGCCTGATGAGCTGGGCCAGTGCGACGCTCTGCAAAAGCTGATGCTGGCGGGCAACCGCCTGCGCGAGCTGCCGGCCAGCCTTGCCAACTGCCGCAATCTGGAGCTGCTTCGCATCGCCGCCAACCGCATCGAACGCTTCCCCGAGTGGTTGCTCTCGCTGCCGCGCCTTTCATGGCTTGCCTACTCCGGCAACCCCTTTAGCGAAGGGGAGGAGGCGCGGGCCATCGATGATGCCCATGTAGAACCCCTTGCCTGGGAGACGCTGGCGCTGGGCGAGTTGCTGGGGCAGGGGGCATCCGGCGTTATCCATCGCGCCACCCTTGTGGGTAATACTGCTGATGAAGTGACTCAGGCCAGCGGCAGAGGCGATGGCAGTCAGGTGGCGGTCAAGCTGTTCAAGGGGGCGGTGACCAGCGATGGCTTGCCCCGCTGCGAGATGGCGGCATCGCTGGCGGCGGGCACTCATCCCAACCTTATCAAGGTGATGGGCAAGGTGGCGGATCACCCTTCCGGCATTCCGGCGCTGGTGATGGAGCTGATCGACCCGGCCTTTGCCAATCTGGCCGGGCCGCCGAGCCTGGACTCCTGCACCCGGGATATCTATCCCGAGGGGCTGTGCCTGAGTGTGCCGGATGCGCTGGCAATGGCCCATGGTATCGCCTCGGTGGCGGGCCATCTGCACCGCGCGGGCATCATGCACGGGGATCTCTACGGTCACAATATCCTGTTTGCCCGTGGGTCTGACGCACCGGCTCGCGCCCTGCTGGGGGATTTTGGCGCCGCTTCCTTATATGACCGCTGCGACCGCGAGCGGGCGCTGGGCCTTGAGCGTTTGGAAGTGCGCGCCTTTGGTTGCCTGCTGGAGGAGCTGTTGGCCCATTGCGATACGCAAGACTCACCACTCGATGGCTTGCATCAACTCAAAGCGGCCTGCCTCTCGGAACTCCCCGCCGATCGTCCCGATTTTGCTTATATCGAGCGTCAGCTGGCGGCCGCTCGCGCCACGCTGTCGTGATCTTTCTGGCGTTGGCAGGCGCTGTTTGGTCTGCCAACGCCATTCTTTTTATTCATTCATCGCCATACACCCATGACGTTTTTGCATGGGTTGGTATACCTCTGCCCGTCATAAACGCAGCCAATAGCGCCCATTGCGACAGCGAGGCGCACGGCAAGGGGATGTCCCATCATTCGCCCGATAACACGCAGAGGCTGCACGGCAAAAAGGGGAGGGCAGAGGGTTGCGCGGTGCCGGTTAAGTTGTGATATTGAGGCATCTTTAGTACAGAAGGGTAATAACGATGGAAGCTGCGTTTTGGCATCAGCGTTGGGAAGAGAACCGGATTGGCTTTCATCAGGCGGACTTCAACCACTGGCTGCAATCCTGGTGGTCAGCCCAGCAAGCGGACGAGCCGGTGCTGGTTCCCCTGTGTGGCAAATCCCGCGACATGCTCTGGCTGAGCGCTCAGGGTCATCCGGTCGACGGTTTCGAGCTATCGAGCTTGGCTGTCAGCCAGTTCTTCAGTGAAAACCAGCTCGCCGCGACCGTGAGCGAAGTGGGCCCTTATCAGTGCCATCAAGTGGACAGCCTGCGCATTTTTCAGGGGGATTTTTTCGCCGCCCCCAGTCTGGGTCGCCGTTACCGGCTGGTCTATGACCGTGCGGCGCTGATCGCCCTGCCGACCGCGATGCGCCGCCAGTATGCGGCCCTGATCAGTTCGCTGGTCGAGACCGGTGGCCAGATCTTGCTGGTGACCCTTGAATATCAGCCTGAGCAGCAGAGTCAGCCCCCCTTCTCGGTGGGGGAGATGGAGGTTCGGGCGCTGTTTGAACGGGACTTTCGCATCGAGGTATTGGGGCGCGCCGCCGAGGTGGATCACCCGCGGGTGCTGTCGGGTCAGCTCTCCTACTTCGATGAGGTGGCCTACCGGCTGGTTCGCCGTGGCTAACGGGCGGCCAAAGGGTGATCTGCGCCGACAAATCATCGGGCTACGTGCTCTTCGCTACCTCCTTTGACGTAGATCAACGTGACTGGCGGGGGGAGTGCCTAATATGAGGCTGTTTCTCAATCACTGTTGGCATTGCAAAGCGAGTATCGGGTCTTTCCCGCTTGCTGATCAGCAACTCAGTGTCTGATTTTCACGCTCATGTTCACTTTTGGCGGCTTTGGTCGCAATTGTTATGGTTTTTCCAGCCGACCCTGATGGGTCGGCTTTTTATTGTCTGTGATTTGCCGTGGGCAGGAAAAGCGGGGGAGTGCGAGGCCTGATCAGGCCTCGAAGGTGGCGGCATTGAGCCGAAATGCCCGTGGATCGTCGATAAACTGGCCGGTGATCCGCTCGTCATGTTCGTGCCCCAGGCCATAGCTGCAGAGGATCAGCCGATCGGAGGTGCGCGAGCGCAGTTGGGTGATAAAGCGCACCAGATCGGCGCGGCTCAACTTGCCCACCTCGTCGCAGACCCGTTCCCGCTGATCGAACCCCAGATCCTTGTTACCGATGCTGACCCACAACCGCTGGCCGCGACTGCGCAGATTGGCATCCCGCTCACTGAGCTGCGCTTGCAGCCCCGCCTTGCTCTCTTGCCACTGCTGCTCGGTAAATTCGAGCATGGCGAGTGGGAAGAGGTCGATAAACTCCTCCACCGCATCGAGCAGGATCTGCGGCCCCGCCACCGGCGACTGGATATAGAAGATCAGGCCCGGATGGCGATTGAGGGGCAGGTTGCCGGCACCCACCACATACCCCAGTTGCTGGCGGGTGCGCAGCTCGTGGAAGAAAGTAGAGGACATGATGTGGTTCGCCAGGGTGAAGCAGGCGAGATCCCGCGCCCGGGTGGTGCGGGACTGGTAGTAGACCAGGAGCGCCGAGTCTTCGTGATCGCAACCCTGCTCGCGAATAAGGGTACCCCTGTCCTGAATGGAGATGAGCGGGCGACGGGTCTCGCCGCTCGGCTTGCTGCTGGTGCCATTGATGTCGCTCAGGTGACGCTCCATCAGGGCGGCCAGCTCCAGTGCTTCGGCGGCAGTCCAGTCGCCATGCACCAGCGCTTCGACATGCACCTCGCCAAACAGCTGGGCCACGAAGCCGGGCATCTCTTCCAGCTCGACGGTGCGCAGGTGACGCAGCAACTGCTCGAACGGCGGGTTGTTCGGTTGCAACAGGCTGGTGAGCTGGTTAAAGAGCTGGGAGATGGGGCGCGCCTTGGACTGGTTGTCCCAGTTGCGAATGAGCTGCTCCTTGATCTCGGCGAAGCGACCCGGATCCGGATACCCCAGGGTGCGGTTGCCGAGGATCATGTCGAGCAACAGCGGTTGCTTGTCGGCAAAGCCGCTCAGGTTGATGGTAAAGCCCCCCTGATGGGCATAGATCTGGTAACCCAGCCCCGCCAGCTCCGCCGGATAGGTGAGGGCGTTGAGGTGGTCGGCCAACAGCTCCACGGCGAGGCGCGCCATGGCGATATTGCGCGGATTTTTGACCGCATGTTCGCTGTCGATGGAGATATAGAGATTGCCCTTGGGCACGCTGAACAGGTGCTCATGGAGGTGCCAGAGGCGAAAACCGGGGCGATCGATAAGGCAGGCGGGCATGTCGGCGGCAAGCTCGGGCGTGCGCGGATCGAGCCTACTGCTGATAAAGGGGTTGGGCTTGGGCAGCGCCAGCGCCGGATCTGGCTCGCTCTGCTGCCAGCGAATTTTCTCGGCCTCGGTAATGGTCGTCACGCTGTAGGGGGTCTGATACCAGCGGGCCAGCCGATCGGTCGCCACTTCCGGCGCAGTGATGGTGATACGCAGGTTGTGCGGGGTGAGCTTGGCGAGGAAACGGCGGATCAGCCCCTCGTCATATTCGCGCATCATGTAGTCGCCGTAGAGCAGATCCTCAGGTTTGTAGCTAAAGAGGTTGAGCACCAGCCCCGACACCGTATCGAGGGGGCGGCCGCGCTCCTGAAAGCGGAACGCCGATTCGAGTACGGTGCGTTTTTCGTCATATCGCCAGCTCTGTAGCCCTTCGCGGCCAATCAGTTTCAGATAACCAAACAGAGCGGCAAGGATGTCGTCCACATGCTCAAGGCCCAAGGGGGTCAGGCCAAAGTTGACGCCAAAATCCTTGAAGTTGGCGCCGCTGATGCCACCACCTGCCGAGAGCTGGTTGACCCAGCCTTTCGCCTTGAGCAGGGAGAGCAGGCTGCCATCCCCCTCGTAGCCAATCAGATGGCTCAGGAAGGTGAGGGGCTTTTTGTCGTAAAACTCGTCCACATTGGGCAATGGGAAGCTGAGCGACAGCTTGCGGGTCTCCTTGACCGGATTGATATGGATGCGCACGCCGAGATCGTCGAGCCGGTAGAGCGGCATGGTGAGGGTCGGGTTTCCCAAATTGCGATTCAAAATGGGAGCAAAGTAGCGACAGCACAACTGCAACTGGGTATCGATGGATTCCGGCGAGATCATCACCAGCGCCATGCGATCCGCGCTGTAGTGGCTTTCGTAAAAACGGATAAGGTCGGAGCGCAGATCCCGCCCCGGCAGATCGGCCAGGGTATCGAGGTTGCCCACAGAGAACTTGGAGAAGGGGTGCGCCGGGTTGACCGTCTCTTTATGCACCTGATAGCTGCGGCGCATATCGTCCTGCAGCTTGAGGCGATACTCGGAGTCGACCGCGTTGCGCTCCTTGTCCACCCACTCCGGATCAAAGGTGGGGCAGATAAAAAACTGGGAGAAGCGATCCAGCCCAGCTTCGAAGAAGCCGTTGTCGATCTCGAAGAAGAAGTTGGTGAATTCGGTACCGGTCCAGGCGTTGTTGCTGCCGCCATGACGGCTCATAAATTGCTGGTACTCACCAGGCTTGGGGTAGGTGCAGGTGCCGAGAAACAGCATGTGCTCCAGAAAATGGGCCATTCCCTGCCGATCAGCGGGATCGTCAAAATGGCCGGTATTGACCGCCAGCGAGGCGGCAGATTTGTCTGTGTCGGGATCACAAATCAACAAGACCCTGAGCCGGTTGGCCAGCTCCAGAAAATGGTATTGCCGATGGTCATTGGGACTGGCATATGGGCTCATTGGCGTGTGACTCACGTTGGATTTATTTGAATTTAAACATGATTATCGACCCCGCTATCCCGTCAGGCAAACCCTTTTCTGAGAGGTAGCGCAATTGTTTCCACACCCGTGGCGGGGTAAGATCCCCCGGCTATCAAAACAGGCCCGTTGGGCGAGGTTGTAATGAAGATCTATATCATGCGTCATGGCCAGGCTGGCATGAATGCGAAAACAGATGAACAGCGTCCATTGACCGAGCAGGGTATTGAAGAGTCTATCCAGATGGCCCGCTGGTTGGCGCCTCAGCTGATTGGCCCGCTGGATCGGGTGATCCACAGCAACTATCTGCGGGCACGCCAGACCTGGCAAGCCATATGCAGTGAATTACCTGACGCAGCAGCCGTTGAAGAGAGTGGCGACATTACCCCTTACGGTGATCCCGCTTTCGTGGCCAGCTACCTCACCACTCTGGCGCAGCAACATGACCAGATCCTGATGGTCAGCCATCTGCCGCTGGTGGGTTATCTGGTGCAAAGCCTCTGCCCGGCCGCAGGAGCACCCATGTTCGCCACCTCGGGGATCGCTTGTATCGAGTGGCACGATGGCAAAGGAGCCTTGCTCTGGCTCGAAGGGCCGCATACAATAGGCTAAAAGTTAATAAAAAGTTATAGATTGAATTTTTTGGGAAGAGATGGGCGAGTTTTCCGGATTTTTATAAATATTTTACGGAATTAATTCGCAAAAGCTGCTGTCATACGGATACAACTGCAAGAGGTTGCAAACGATGAGAGTGTTCAAGAAGTACCTGCCACTGATGGTGGCAAAGCATGTCAAAACCTTCTTTAAAGGTCGGATTTACATCCATGGTCGGGGACGGTTTGATTTCCAATCCGGTTTGTTGCTGATGCCGAATCCGGCGGATATTCCCCATCGCCAGACAGTCACCGAGGTCAACGAGCTGATCTCCAGATTGCACATGGATGCCGCGTGATGCGCTTCTGAACCTGTTTCTGCACTGATATGCCCGCACTTTTGCGGGCATATTTGTTTCTGGCGGCTGGCGTTCACCGCGTGGCTGTTCAGGCCCACACCTTTGTTTATCTCCCATCGCCCCCTATACTGGCCCGCTGTTGTCTCTTCGGTCTGGATCCTCTCATGCCCCTTGCCTTTCTGTTTCCCTTCTCCTGCATTGCCATCTGGGCTGGCAATGGCATCGTCAGTAAACTGGCGGTTGGTGTTTTGTCTCCCGCAGCCTTGGCCTGGTCGCGCTGGGTGGTGGCTGCGCTGGTATTAAGTCCGTTTCTGGCCCGTCGGGTATGGCGTGCGCGTGCCCGTCTGCGCGCTGGCCTTTGGCAGATCGCCATGCTGGCTTCGCTGGGCATGGTGCTCAACCAGACTTTTGGGTACTACGCGGCGCAAACGCTAGGGGCGACCGAGATGGGACTGATGATGGGACTGACGCCGCTGCTGACCGTGTTGTTCAGCATCTGGCTGCTGCGCGAGCGGCCCACCTGGGGCGCCGTGCTGGGGGCGCTGCTTTCCATCCTTGGCTTGTCTATCTTGCTGGGGCAGGGGGATCCGACCCGGCTGTTTACCCAAGGCATTCATATCGGCTCTGTCTATATGCTGATTTCGGCCGGTACTTATGCCCTTTACAGTGTGCTGCTCAAGAAGTGGGATCTGGGGCTCGACAACTGGTCGCTGCTCTACGGTCAGGTGATCTGCAGTGTGGTGATCCTGACCCCCTTCTTTTTTCTGGTGGATGGCCAGTGGCCGGATGGGCGGGCCCTGTGGCTGATCCTCTATGCCGGTATCCCCACTTCGGCGCTCTCACCCTGGCTCTGGATGCAGGGTATCGCCCTGCTCGGTGCCAACCGTACCGCCATCTTTATGAACCTTCTGCCAGTGATGACTGCTGGCCTTGCCATCACCCTGCTGGGTGAGCGGTTGACCAGCTATCACCTGATCGGGGGCGGTCTGACCCTGCTGGGTGTCTTGCTGGCACAGCTGCTGGTGCGTCCGGTGGTGATGGGTCGCCGCCGGGTAATGCTGGCTCCTTGTCCCGAAGAGTAATCTTGCGTGAAAGCGTAAGTGGGCCCAATGGCCCGTTTGGCCGCCAATGAAAAGCGCCTGCAGCAATGCAGGCGCTTTTTATATGATCAAGCAGTGCCAGACAGGTTACTGGGCGACCAGATAGAGGTCCCGGCTATAGACGATGTCTTGCGGGCTCTCATAGGGATAACCCTTGACGAATGGCTTGAGCAGTCGCGATTTGACGTAGAAGTAGAGCGGTGCGATAGGGGCGTCAGCCTCGATCAGTGCTTCTGCCTGCTGGTAGAGCTGATTGCGCTCGGCCGCATCCTGCGAGTCGTGGGCCTTGGCCAGCAGGGCATCGTACTCCTTGTTGAACCACTTGCCGCTGTTGGCGCTGCTGCTGGAGGTCAGGATATCGAGGAAGGTGGAGGCATCGTTATAGTCCCCGTTCCAGGAGTAGCGACTCACCCCGAAATCCCCCTCGTTCAGTGCCGAGACCATGGTTTTCCACTCCATGTTGTTGAGGGTGGCGGTGACACCCAGGTTGTGTTTCCACATGGAGGAGACAGCCAGTGCGATCTTTTTATGGCTCTCGTTGGTGTTGTAGAGGATATCCACGTTGAGCGGTTTGTCCGGGCCATATCCCGCTTCGGCCAACAGGGCTTTGGCCTGCTTGATCCGCTCCTCTTTGCTTTGCTGCTGACTGGCCGGTTTTTTCAGGTCAAAGCCATCGACACTCGGTGGGGTCAGGCTGAAGGCGGGCAGTTGCCCTTGTCCCAGGATCTTGTCGGTGATGGTCTCCCGGTCGAGGGCCAGCGAGAGCGCCTTGCGCACTTTCGGATCATCGAACGGTTTGCGGTTCACGTTGAACACATAGTAATAGGTGGCGAGCATGGGGGCGCTGACCAGATCTTGCGGGCTCTGACTCTTGATGTGCTTGTACTGCTCCAGCGGGTAGGTGGTGTAGTGCAGTTCACCGGTGCGATAGCGGTTGTAGGCGGCGGTTTCGGAGACGATCTCCAGATAGACCACCTTATTCAGGACGGTGTGCTGGTTGTCCCAGTAGTGGGTATTGCGCTCGGCACTCAGCCGTTCGTTGGGGGTCCACTCCTTGAGTACAAAGGCACCGTTGGAGACGATATTGCCCGGTTTGACCCAATCCTTGCCGAATTTTTCAATGGTGGCCTTGGGGGCCGGGAACGTGGTGTAGTGGGCCAGCATCTTCAGGAAGAAGGGGACCGGATTTTTCAGGGTCACCTGCAGGGTGTGGTCATCGAGCGCCTTAATCCCGAGCTCTGACGGGCTCTTCTTGCCCTGGATCACCTCGCCAGCATTGACCACACCGGTCAACTCGATAAACCAGGCGTAGTTGGAGGCGGTCTTGGGGTCGGCCGCCCGTTGCCAGCCGTAGACATAATCGGCGGCGGTGACCGGTTCACCGTTAGACCATTTGGCCTCGGGCCTCAGCTTGAAGGTGTAGACGGTACCGGTTTTGTCGACCTCGTAGCTGACAGCGCCAGCGGGCTGGGTTTTGCCCTTGCCATCCAGTACATAGAGCCCTTCAAACAGATCGTTGACGATCTCGCTACCGGCACTCTCTTCCACCAGCTGGGGGTCGATGGTGGTGGGCTCGGTGCCAATATTGGTCACGTAGATTTGTTGGGCATCCGGCAGCAGCTTGGTACCGGCAGGCACCTGGGCAGCCCAGGCGGGAAGGGCAAACAGTCCGGCTACCATGCCGGCAATGAGAGTCTTGTTCATTGATAATCCTTGAGTTTTATTTGCTTCCAAAGCGAAATCAGTGTGCTGGATTGGCGATCGGATCTCAAGAGGCAATGGCTAAGGGAGTAGCAGGCCCATCAGACTCCATTTTTAATGGCTCAAGGCCAGTCAACTCATGGCTTGTCGCAGGTTATTGCCACGAATTAAGGGTCCGAAAGTTATCGAATGAAACCGAATAAAACGCGTCTTTTACCATAACGTTAGGCGAGATAGCCTATTTAATAGGCCGCTTAATTCGCTGCAAAAACAAAAAACAGACGTTACATTAGGTTACAAATCAAGGCCGCCGGTGATCGGCATTTTTTTTGCTGACGCCTGCAAACGTTTTCAATGCCAACGGATGCGATCTAAAGGAACAAAAATGCGAAACATGATCACCATGGGTGAGTTCATCGTCAAAAAGCAGGCGGATTATCCTACCGCGACCGGCGAGCTGACCTCGTTGCTCAGCTCGATCCGCCTTGCTGCCAAGGTGGTGAACCGGGAGATCAACAAGGCGGGACTGGCGGATATCATCGGTTCCATGGGCGCTGAAAACGTACAGGGCGAGGTGCAGCAGAAGCTGGATGTCTACGCCAACGAACGCTTCAAGGCTGCGCTGGAAGCGCGCGGCGAGGTGTGCGGCATGGCCTCGGAAGAGGAAGAGGACTTCGTGGCCTTTGACTCACCGCTCTCCAAAAACTCCAAGTATGTGGTGCTGATCGACCCGCTCGATGGCTCTTCCAATATCGACGTCAACGTCTCGGTCGGGACCATCTTCTCCATCTACCGACGTTTGAGCCCGCAGGGTTCGCCGGTGACCCTGGAGGACTTCCTGCAGCCGGGCAACCGTCAGGTCGCCGCCGGTTATGTGGTCTACGGTTCTTCCACCATGCTGGTCTACACCACCGGCTTTGGTGTCAACGGCTTTACCTACGACCCCTCCATCGGCTGCTTCTGCCTCTCCCACGAGAACATCCGCATTCCGGAAGAGGGCAAGATCTACTCCATCAACGAGGGCAACTACATCAAGTTCCCGGACGGGGTGAAGAAGTACCTGAAATATTGTCAGGAGCGCGACGAGGCGACCCACAGACCTTACACCTCCCGTTATATCGGTTCCCTAGTTTCCGATTTCCATCGCAACCTGCTCAAGGGTGGCATCTACATCTATCCGTCCGGCACCAACTCGCCGAACGGCAAGCTGCGTCTGCTCTATGAGTGCAACCCGATGGCGTTTCTGGTGGAGCAGGCTGGTGGCAAGGCCTCCGATGGCTTTGGCCGCATCATGGATATCCAGCCCACCGCACTGCACCAGCGTACCCCTTACTTTGTTGGCTCGACCAAGATGGTGGAGCGCGCCGAGGCCTTTATGCGCGAGTTCTCCGCCCATGAGGATCCAGCCAACCAGGGCTGAACGTACGCAGTAGTCAGATAGCAAATAAAAAACGGGAGCCGATCTGGCTCCCGTTTTAGTTGGCGTTATCTCTCTGGCTCGCCGCCAGCGCTGCAAATGCTTAAAGGCTGTTGTTGGCAAGATCTGCCAGCAAACCATCCACTAGCTTGAGGCGCATCGCACGATCCTGGGTCGGCACCTGGAAACGCAGCCGGGTTGGCCCGTCCATCTTGTAGACCCGGGGCTGGCTGGAGAGCAGTTTGACCAGATAGGTCGGATTAACCTTGGTCTCTTGCGTGAAGTCGAGATAGCCGCCACGCTCGCTCATCTCCACCCGGCGAATGCCAAGGGCGGTGGCACGCTGGCGGAAAGCGGCCAGCTCCAGCAGAGTTTTGGTCGCCTCCGGCAAGAGGCCAAAGCGGTCGATCAGTTCCACTTTCAGCTCCCGCAGCTCCTGCTCGTCCGCCGCGCTGGCGATCCGCTTGTACATGGAGAGGCGCATGTTGACGTCCGGAATATAGTCATCCGGCAGAAGTGCAGGCAGGCGCAGTTCTACCTCGGTGTGCTGGCTCATCAGCTGCTCCAGCGATGGCTCCTTGCCATTTTTCAGTGCCTCGACCGCCTGCTCCAGCATCTCCATATAGAGGGTGAAGCCGACCGATTCAATCTGGCCGCTCTGATCGTCGCCGAGCAGTTCGCCTGCGCCACGGATCTCCAGATCGTGGGTCGCCAGCGCAAAACCGGCGCCGAGATCTTCGAGCGAGGCGATCGCCTCCAGCCGCTTGGCCGCATCCTTGGTCATCAGCTTGGGGTGGGGGGTGAGCAGGTAGGCATAGGCCTGATGGTGGGAGCGGCCAACCCGGCCCCGCAGCTGGTGCAGTTGGGCCAGACCGAGATGATCCGCCCGATCCATGATGATGGTGTTGGCGCTCGGCACGTCGATACCGGTCTCGATGATGGTGGTACAAACCAGCAGGTTGAAGCGCTGATGGTAGAAGTCGGACATGATCCGCTCAAGGTCGCGCTCGCGCATCTGGCCGTGGGCGATGCCGATGCGCGCCTCGGGTACCAGCTCCGCCAGATCGGCTGCGCACTTCTCGATGCTCTCGACATCGTTGTGCAGATAGTAAACCTGACCGCCACGCTTCAATTCCCGCAGTACCGCCTCGCGTACCACTGCCGGTTCGTGCTGGCGGACAAAGGTCTTGATGGCGAGCCGCTTGGCGGGCGGAGTGGCGATGATGGAGAGATCCCGCATGCCGGACATCGCCATATTGAGGGTGCGCGGAATGGGGGTGGCGGTGAGAGTGAGGATATCCACATCGGCCCGCAGTGCCTTGATCTTCTCCTTCTGGCGCACCCCGAATCTGTGCTCCTCATCGACGATGAGCAGCCCCAGATCCTTGAAAGTGAGCTCGGAGCCGAGCAGCTTGTGGGTGCCGATGATGATATCCACCTTGCCTTCGGCCAATTCCTTCATCACAGCGCTCTGCTCCTTGGCGGAGCGGAAGCGGCTCAGCACCTCGACCCGCACCGGCCAGTTGGCGAAGCGATCGCGGAAGTTGTCGTAGTGCTGTTGCGCCAGCAGGGTGGTGGGCACCAGCACGGCAACCTGCTTGCCGCCGTGGACGGCCACAAACGCCGCCCGCATCGCCACTTCGGTCTTGCCGAAACCTACGTCGCCACACACCAGTCGGTCCATGCTCTTGGCCTGACACATGTCCCCCAGCACCGCATTGATGGCGTTGAGCTGATCGTCGGTCTCCTCGAACGGGAAGCTGGCGGCAAACTGGCGATAGGCCTCTTTGTCGTGCTTGAAGGCAAAACCGGCGCGAGCGGCGCGATGAGCGTAGACATCCAGCAATTCGGCTGCCACGTCGCGCACCTTCTCCGCCGCCTTGCGCCGCGCCTTGCTCCAGGCTTCACCGCCGAGCTTGTGGCTGGGCGGGTTATCAGAACCGGTGTAGCGGCTGATAAGGTGCAAACTGGTAACCGGCACGAACAGCTTGTCGCCGCCAGCATATTCGAGGGTCAAAAACTCGGTGGGCAGACCACCGGCGTCGATGGTTTCGAGCCCCAGATAGCGGCCGACCCCGTGATCCAGATGGACCACCGGCTGACCCTGAGTCAGCTCGCCGAGGTTGCGAATCACCGCATCGGAGCTCAGGTTCTTGCTCTTCTCTCGCGCCCGCTTGCTGCGCACCTTGCCGCCCAGCAGTTCGGTCTCGGTGATCAGCGCCAATGGATCCTGACCGGCCTCTTGCCACAGGAAGCCACGCTCAAGGGGTGCAACCAGCAGGCCGTGGCGATCCGGGCTCGCCATAAAGGCGTCGAGGGAGGGGAACTCTTTAGGTTGCAGCGAGATACGCGCCAGCAGATCGCCGAGCACCTCCCGTCGCCCTTCGGATTCCACCGCAAACAGGGTGCGCCCGGCAAAGCCTTGCAGGAACTGGTTGAGCGCCAGCAGGGGTTGTTCCTTGCTGTGATCGAGTTGCAGATCCGGCAGCGCCGAGATGGGCAGATCGTGCTGACCTGCATCGCCCGCAGTGGCGGCCTCTTGCAGCCGCACCGCGCCATATTGGCCGAGGGCGGCAAAGAGCTGCTCCACCGGCAGATAGAGCTGGGCCGGGGGTAGCAGGGGGCGGGTGTTGTCCCAGCGTCTGTCTTCATAGCGCTGGCCGATGTCGTTCCAGAAACGTTGGGCGGCGGGGTAGATATCCCCCACGGTGAGCAGCAGGGTATCTTCCGGCAGGTAGTCAAACAGGCTGGCAGTCTGGTTGAAGAAGAGTGGCAGATAATACTCGATGCCGGCGGGCCAACGCCCCTTGCTCACCTCCTGATAGACGGAGCCCTCGGCCCGCGACAGCTCGAACTGCTCGCGGAACTGGCCGCGAAACAGTTCGATGGCCGCCTCGTCGGTGGGGTATTCTCGGGCGGGCAGCAGGCTGACCGTCTTGACCGGTTCGCTGGAGCGCTGGGTTTCGGGATCGAATGGGCGGATGGAGTCCACTTCATCGTCGAAGAAGTCGATGCGATAGGGGCTGCTGCTGCCCATGGGGAAGAGATCGAGCAGGGAGCCGCGGGCGGCAAATTCGCCATGTTCCAGCACCTGATCCACCGCCACGTAACCCGCCTCGGCCAGGCGGCCGCGCAGCTGTTGCAGATTGAGGCGCTGACCGGCCTTCACCATCAGGCTGTATTTGTCGAGATAGACCCGGGGGGCACAGCGCAGCATCAGGGTGGAGATGGGGACAATCAGCACCCCCTTGCTCATCTGCGGCAGCTTGTAGAGAGTCTCGAGCCGTTGGGAGATGATGTCCTGATGGGGAGAGAAGGTGTCGTAGGGCAGGGTCTCCCAATCGGGGAACAGCAATACGGGGGCGGACTGATCGGCTAGCTGCTTGTCTGCCAGCAAATAGTGCAGCTCCTGTTCAAGGCGCAGGGCGCTCGGGGTATCGGCGGTGATAAGCAGTACCGGTCCCTTGGCTTCACTGGTGAGACGGGCTGCAATCAGCGAGAGGCTGCTGCCGACCAGCTGGCCGAGCGTGATCTTTTGGCCCGCTTTGGCGGGCAAGGCGGGGAGTGTCATTGGCATGATTCGATTCTTTTAACGTTGACGTTATCTATCGCGACGTTCGCTATGGTTAGCGCTGACGTTCTTGGGCGCGCAGCTTGAGCTGCTTCGATTGCACGTGGAGGCTGGCACGAACCAGCAGTTCACGGTCATCTTCGCGGATCCGCACATAGTCGAGCTGCACATGGGTGCCATGTTCACCGCCGTCGAGCTGTTTGACCTGGCCATAGCAGTAGATAGCGGCCGCCTCTTCCCGCAGGAAGATCTTGAGGCGGACGATCTGGTGCAGGTGCGGCGCATCCCCGTGATCATGATAGGGGTGCAGGTAGGTGAGTTGGCCAGCCCCGAAGCGCAGGGTGTGAAAGCGTTGCTCCGGATGGTCCTGCAGGGAGAGCACATAGCCCATGATCATGTCGATCTTGCGGGACTGCTGATTGACGATCTCGATCAGATCGTGCATCGACTCGTTCTGGTTGCGCAGCAGGCGGGTGGTCACCAGATCGATGGAGGTAATGGCCGAAGAGATCCGAAAGGGCTCCGGCAGCTCAGCGTCCAGCTCCTCCAGCGAGGGGAGGTGGAAGTCGGCCGGCATGGGGATCACATTGACCGGCGTGGCATGAGTGACGCTGAAGAACTGTTCCTGCATGGAGGCTATCCCTTGTTGTCATGGACGGTTTCCCTTTATTATCCGGTATCTTATTTTGTTGGCAACGTACATATCCTTGAAGACCGGACTTTTTCAGCCCCTTTCGCTGGCCATCGGCCTGCGTTATGCAGGCTCGAAGCGCAGCAATCGCTTCGTCTCATTTATCTCCCTGTTCTCTACCTTTGGCATCGCCATCGGGGTTGCCGCCCTGATGGTGGTCATTTCGGTAATGAACGGTTTCGAAGGGCAGCTCAAAGGGCGCATCCTCGGGGTGATCCCCCATGTGGTGGTGACCAACCAGGCTGGCCGTATTGATGCAGACCCGCAAGGCTTGCCGGATCTGGCCAAATTACCCCATGTGGTCGCCTCGGCCCCCATGCTCGACAGCGAAGGGATGCTGCAAAGCCCAGGCCAGCTGACCGGGGTGAGCGTGCAGGGGATTGACCCTGCGCAGTGGCCCAAGGATGACATCCTCCATAGCCAGATGCTGGGGGGACGCCTCGATACCCTGCAGGCCGGCCACTACCGCATCGTGCTGGGGCAGGGGGTCGCACGCCGCCTCAATGTCTCCATCGGCGATCAGGTTCGTTTGATCCTGACCGAGGGGACCCGCTTCACCCCGTTTGGCCGGGTACCGGCCCAGCGCCTCTTTACCGTCTCCGGTATCTTCGGGGTCGGCGCCGATGTGGATAACCAGATTGCGCTGATCGCCCTGGGGGATGCCCAGCGGCTGCTGCGCCTGCCGCCAGAAACCGTCGGTGGCATTCGCCTCTGGCTCGATGATCCCTTTGCCGCTGACGAGGTGATCAAGACACCGTTGCCGGATGGGCTGCTGTGGCAGGATTGGCGCCGCGAGCGGGGCGAGCTGTTCCAGGCGGTCGCCATGGAAAAACGGATGATGGGGCTGATGCTGGTGCTGATCATCGCCGTCGCCACCTTCAACATCCTCTCTGCGCTGGTGATGGTGGTGACGGACAAGGAGGGCGAAGTGGCCATCCTGCGCACCATGGGTATGAGTGAATCGGGGATCGTCAAAATCTTCATGGTGCTTGGTGCCTCCAGCGGGGTGATTGGTGCCCTGTTTGGCGGGCTGGCTGGCCTTGCGCTCTCTTTGGGTCTCAACCCTCTGCTCAATGCGGTGGGGCTCAACCTCTATATGGCGGCGGGCGGCAGTGGCCTGCCGGTCATCGTCGAACCGGCTCAGGTCATCACCATCTTGCTGGGCGCCGTGCTGCTGAGCTTCAGTGCCACCCTCTATCCGGCGGCCCGCGCTGCGCGGGTGAAACCGGCCGAGGCGCTGCGTTATGAGTAATGCCGTGAATAATACATCTTCTGTTGTGACTGGTGCCCCCGTAGTTGCGGGTGCCAGCGTTGTTACCGAGGCAAGTGGAGCCCCTGTTATGAATGAAGCCGTATCCCGTGAACCTCTGCTGCGCTGCCAGGCGCTCAACCATGTCTATAAAGAGGGGGAGCTGGAGACTCAGGTGCTCAAGGGGATCGATCTCTGTGTCGCACCCGGCGAAATGCTGGCAGTCGTGGGGAGCTCAGGCTCTGGCAAGACCACTCTGTTGCACCTGATGGGGGCCCTCGACAACCCCTCCAGCGGTGCCGTACTGTTCAAGGGGGAGGATATCCACCATTGGGACAGCCGCACCCAGGCTCGCTTTCGCAACCGTGAGCTGGGCTTTGTCTATCAGTTCCATCACCTGCTCTCCGAGTTCAGTGCGCTGGAAAATGCGGCCATGCCGCTGCTGATCGCCGGTGAGTCGGTGGCGGTTGCCACCGAAAAGGCGACCAAAATGTTGGGGCGGGTGGGGCTCTCCCATCGCTTGAACCACCGTCCCTCCGAGCTCTCCGGTGGTGAACGCCAACGGGTGGCGATCGCCCGGGCGCTGGTCAACGAACCGAGTCTGGTGCTGGCGGACGAGCCGACCGGTAACCTGGATCACGCCAGTGCCACCGCAGTGTATGAACTGCTGTGTGAACTGAATCGTGAACTGGGCACCGCCTTTGTGGTGGTGACTCACGACTTGAGCCTGGCGGCCAAGCTCCATCGCCGGGTGACCCTGGTGAGTGGCGTGATGGCGGAGGTTGCCTGATGTTCAAACCGCTGCCCCTCTTTCTGGGCCTGCGTTACAGCCGCTCCCGCCGTCGCAACGGGTTTATCGCCTTTATCTCAGCCTCTTCCCTGATCGGTATCGCCCTCGGGGTGATGGCGCTGATCCTGGGCCTCTCCGCCATGAACGGTTTCGAGCGGGAGCTCAAAGACAGGGTGCTTTCCGTGGTGCCACAAGGTGAGCTGGACGCCGTCGAGCGGCCGTTGCCGGATTGGCCCCGTCTGCGTGACTACCTGCTGGCCCAACCGGGCGTCGAGGCCGCTGCGCCGGTCATTCGCCTCAATGGCCTGCTGGAGCATGGCTCCGCCCTCAAGGGGGTGCAACTGCGCGCGGTATTGCCGGAGCTGGAAGCCAATTTGTCGGATGCGGGCAAATACATGACGGGCCGCGGCCTGCGTGAGCTGCAACCGGGTGAGCGTGGGGTGATCCTTGGCAAGACCATTGCCGACAAACTGGGCGTCAAGGTGGGTGACACTCTTGGTTTGTTGTTGCCACAAGGGGGTGATCAGACCGGGATCAAGAATCCCCGGCGCGAAGCCCTGACCGTGGTGGGGCTGCTGGAGATCGGCGGTCAGCTCGACGGGTTGCTCGGCTTTATGCATCTGGCCGATGCGCAAGCGATCACTGGTATGGGCAGCGATGTGGAGGGCTTCAGCCTGCGGGTGAGCGATGTGCTCAAGGCGCAATCCATCACCGTAGCCGCGGCGCAGCAGTTCCCTCATCATGTTTACATCCGCAGCTGGATGAACAGCCAGGGCTACCTCTATCAGGACATCCAGATGGTGCGTACCGTCATGTATGTGGTGATGCTGATGGTGGTGGCCGTCGCCTGTTTCAACATCGTCTCCACTCTGGTGATGGCGGTGAACGAGAAGCGCAGCGAGATCGCCATCCTGAAGACCATGGGGGCGAGCCCCGGCCAGATCCGGCTTACCTTCGTCATTCAGGGCATGGTCAACGGCGTGGCCGGTGCGCTGCTTGGCGCCCTGCTGGGCGGGCTGCTTTCGAGCAAGCTGACCCAGATCCTGAGCGTTGTCGAAAAGCTCATCGGTCACCGCTTCCTCAATCCGGATATCTACTTTATCGACTTTTTGCCTACCGAGTTGCATATGCAGGATCTGCTCATCGTGACGGGCGCCGCCATCCTGATGAGCCTGGTGGCTACCCTCTATCCCGCCTGGCGGGCGAGCGGTCTGGTACCGTCCCGCGAGCTGGGTCACTGATGGGTTGCATCTAATGCGCCATAAATAACGAAGGGCCCGTCGGTGAAAACCGGCGGGCCCTTCTGTTTTCAGGTCGCGTGGACTGGCTTAGTGAGCGTTAAGCTCATCGAGCGGCAGAGAGAAGCTGGCCACAAAGGTGTCGATAAAGTAGCGCATCTCCTCGCTCATCCGGGCTGCCAGCATGGCTTCAAGGCGCTTGCGAGCCGGTTCGAACTCCCGGTTGCCCGCGTTGATCTCCTCCAGACACTTGGTATAGGCGCAGAGGGTGTCGGCATCCTTGACCAGTCTGGCCAGCTCGTCATCCTGGGCTGCCGAATCGAGCAGGGGGCGAAAGTCATCGATCAGTTCTGGCGGCAGCATGTCAAGCAGACGCTGCTCGGCGGCCAGCTCTATCTTCTTGTACTCGCGGGCGATCTCGGGATTGAAGTATTTGACCGGGGTGGGCAGATCGCCGGTCAGCACCTCGCTGCTATCGTGGTAGAGGGCCATCACGGCGGCGCGGTCGGCATTCACGCTGCCGCCAAACAGCCGGTTTTTGATGATGCCGAGGGCATGGGTCACCATGGCCACCTGCAGGCTGTGCTCGGCGATGTTTTCCGGCTGGATGTTGCGCATCAGGGGCCAGCGGTAGATGAGTTTCATGCGGGCGAGATTGGCGAAAAAGTGGCTGGGTAACATGACGGCCTCAACAAAAGAGAATAGAAAAGGGCAGACCCTAGTCTGCCCTTTTTTTCGTTGCAGGGCAGCGTCTGCCCGCGCATTTCCCGCAGTTAGCGGATATAGCGGCCCGATTCCGCCTCCTGATTGGTCACAATCATCTGGCCGATAGGCGCCAGACTGATGAGTGCCAGCTTGAGGTGCTGGATACCGAACGGAATACCGATAATGGTCACGAAGCAGGCCAGCGCTGAAGCGATGTGGCCGATGGCCAGCCAGACACCGATCAGCACGAACCAGAGGATGTTGCCAATCAGCCCCAGAGTGCCGGTGCCTATATCACTCTGGCCGGTCATGGTCTTGCGATTGACCGCCTGCTTGCCAAACGGGAAGAAGGTAAAGGTGCCGATGACGAAGCAGGCACGTCCCCAGGGGATGCCGACCAGCGAGATAAAGCAGACAAGACCGGCCAGCCACCAGGCCAGGCCCATAAAGACACCTCCCAGTACAAACCAGAGCAGATTGAACAAGAAGCGGAAAAAGGCCATGTGAGTGACTCCAGATCATCAATTTGGTTGTCACCATAACGAGGGAGGGGTAGGGACGCAATGGTTGATTGGCTCAATCGCCATTTGGCTGGTCAAATTGAGTCGCCGCCCGCAACGGTGGGCTGTTTTTCGGCGAAAGATGGGTAATAAAGCGGCGTTCGGATGAAAAAAGGTGAGCAAACGCAAAATTATTGCCATCGGATAGTTGAAGTCGGGCACCTCTCTCCCCATATAAAGGGCAGTTTTGCACGAATTGTGCTTGCACGCCGCTCAATGTGGGGGATGTGTGGCTCGACTCGACCAAAGTGCGCCGCTATAATGCCGCGTCATATTTTCTCATCACAAAGACATATCGTTGTCTTTATAAACAGGAAGACTCCGGGCTTTGCCTAGGGGTAATAAAGGGTCAGCACACAGTGCTGAGTTGAACGAGGTAGAAGAATGCAAGTTTCTGTAGAGACAACCCAGGGTCTGGAACGCCGTCTTACCATCACTGTACCGGCCGCTACCGTAGACGCCGCTGTGCGTAAAGAATTGAATGGCCTGGCCAAAACTCGTCGCATCGACGGTTTCCGTCCTGGCAAGGCTCCGGTTGCCATCATCAAGAAGATGTTCGGCGCCATGGCTCACGCCCGCGTTGCTGATGAAATGATGCAGAGCAACTTCATCAAAGCCATCATCGAAAACAAATTGAGCCCGGCCGGTGCCCCGACCATGGATCCGAAAGAGATCAAAGAAGGTCAGGATTTCGAATTCACCGCCACTTTCGAAGTGTATCCGGAGTTCGAAGTTGCAGGTCTTGAGACCATCAAGGTCGAGAAGCCGGTTGCGACCGTGAAGGATGAAGATCTGGCCAACATGATCGACACCCTGCGCAAGCAGCACGCTACCTGGGCTGATGCCGATGTTGCCGCTGCCAATGGCATGCGTGTGACCATGGACTTCGTCGGTTCCATCGACGGTGAAGAGTTCGACGGCGGCAAAGCTGAAGGCTTCAACCTGGTGCTGGGCGCTGGCCGCATGATCCCGGGCTTCGAAGACGCCATCCTGGGCAAGAAAGCGGGCGACGAGTTCACCATCGAAGTGACCTTCCCGGCTGATTACCACGCTGAAAACCTGAAAGGCAAAGAAGCCAAGTTCGCTTCCAAGCTGATCAAGGTTGAAGAGCAGATCCTGCCTGAGCTGACCGAAGAGTTCGTGAAGCGTTTTGGTATCGAGAGCGGTTCTGTTGAAGAGCTGAAAGCCGAAGTGCGCAAGAACATGGAGCGCGAACTGGCTCAAGCCCTGAAAAACAGCGTGAAAGAGCAGGTTCTGAACGGTCTGGTTGAAGCCAACCAAATCGACCTGCCGAAAGCTGCCGTTGCTCAAGAGATCGACGCACTGCGTCAGCAGGCTCTGCAGCGTTTCGGTGGCTTCCAGGGCGGCAACGCTCCCGAGCTGCCGGCTGAACTGTTCCAGGCTCAAGCCGAGCGTCGTGTACGCGTAGGCCTGCTGCTGGGTGACGTGATCCGTACCAACGAGATCAAGGCTGACGATGCCCGTGTAAACAGCATCATCGAGTCCATGGCGACTGCCTACGAAGATCCGAAAGAAGTGATCGAGTACTACCAGAAGAACGAGCAGATGCTGAACGGCGTTCGTAACCTGGCAGTAGAAGATCAAGCCATCGACCTGATCCTGTCCAAAGCGCAAGTGACCGAAAAAGAAGTTGCCTTTGACGAAGTGATCAACAAGTCCGGCGCCGCTGCCTAAGAACATTTGACTTAAGGTCAAGACTGTTAAGTATAATGGCTCGTGTGATCTCCACTCGGGCCATTTTATTTTAGGGACAATGCCTTATGTACAAGAACTATAACGATATGACCGATTCTCCCAGCAATGCGCTGGTCCCCATCGTGGTCGAACAGACTGCCAAGGGTGAACGTTCCTACGATATTTACTCCCGTCTGCTGAAAGAGCGGGTGATCTTCCTGACTGGTCAGGTTGAAGATCACATGGCCAATCTGGTGGTTGCCCAGCTGCTGTTCCTCGAGTCCGAGAATCCGGACAAGGACATCTATATTTACATCAACTCGCCGGGTGGTTCGGTGACTGCGGGCATGTCCATCTATGACACCATGCAGTTCATCAAGCCGGATGTCAGCACCGTCTGCATGGGGCAGGCCTGCTCCATGGGTGCCTTCCTGCTGGCTGGTGGCGCCAAGGGCAAGCGTTTCTGCCTGCCTAACGCCCGCGTGATGATCCACCAGCCACTGGGTGGCTTCCAGGGTCAGGCATCTGATATCCAGATCCACGCCCAGGAGATCCTGAAGATCAAAAATACCCTGAACGAGCGCCTGGCGTTCCACACCGGTCAGGACATGGCTACTATCGAGCGTGACACCGATCGTGACAACTTCATGTCCGCCGAGCAGGCCGTGGCCTATGGTCTGGTAGACGGTGTCCTGAGCCAGCGTAGCTGAGCAGGGTGTCCCGGTCTGTTGTAAACTCAACAGGCCGATCCATCCTCTATTGATAAAACGAGGTTGCTGAATGACAGAAAAACGCAAGGGTGAGGGTGATAAGCTGCTCTACTGCTCTTTTTGCGGCAAAAGCCAGCATGAAGTGCGCAAGCTGATCGCTGGCCCTTCCGTCTACATATGTGATGAGTGTGTCGAGCTGTGCAACGACATCATCCGCGAAGAGATCCGCGAGATCTCGCCCAAGCGCGATGGTAACGAGCTGCCGACCCCTCATCAGATCCGCGCTCATCTCGATGACTATGTGATCGGGCAGGAGTACGCCAAGAAGGTGTTGGCTGTAGCCGTCTACAACCACTACAAGCGTCTGCGCAACAGCGGCGAAAACAGTGGTGTTGAGCTCGGCAAATCCAACATCCTGTTGATTGGCCCGACCGGTAGCGGTAAAACCCTGCTGGCCGAGACCCTGGCTCGTCTGCTGGATGTGCCGTTTACCATGGCCGATGCGACCACCCTGACCGAAGCCGGTTATGTGGGCGAGGACGTGGAGAACATCATCCAGAAGCTGCTGCAAAAGTGCGACTACGACGTAGAGAAGGCCCAGCGTGGCATCGTCTACATCGACGAGATCGACAAGATCTCCCGCAAGTCGGACAACCCCTCCATCACCCGCGACGTGTCCGGGGAAGGGGTACAGCAGGCACTGCTCAAGCTGATCGAAGGGACCATTGCTTCCGTACCACCGCAAGGCGGTCGCAAGCACCCGCAGCAGGAGTTCTTGCAGGTTGATACCTCCAAGATCCTCTTCATCTGTGGCGGTGCTTTTGCCGGTCTGGACAAGGTGATCGAGCAGCGTTCCGTGAAGGGAACCGGTATCGGTTTTGGCGCCGAGGTGAAATCCAAGGATGCCAAGGCCACCCTGAGCGAAACCTTCGCCAAGGTGGAGCCGGAAGATCTGATCAAATATGGTCTGATCCCCGAGTTCATCGGCCGTCTGCCGGTGGTCGCGACCCTGACCGAGCTGGACGAGTCTGCCCTTATCCAGATCCTGAAAGAGCCGAAAAACGCGCTGACCAAACAGTACGCTGCGTTGTTCGATCTGGAAGGGGTTGAGCTGGAGTTTCGTGACGACGCACTCAACGCCATTGCCCGCAAGGCGATGGAGCGTAAAACCGGTGCTCGTGGTCTGCGTTCTATCGTGGAAGCCGTGCTGCTGGATACCATGTATGACCTGCCTTCTCTGGAAGGGGTCAGCAAGGTGGTGATCGACGAGACCGTGATCAAAGGGGACTCCGCGCCCTTGATGATTTACGAAAATCCCGAAACTCAGGCTGCTGCATCAGAGTAAATGTCTGATTTTTAATCAAATGGAAGGGGCTTTTTGCCCCTTTCATGCTTTTTACGGTTTCGGCGATTGAATCTCATCTCAGCGCCCCCATATACTCAGCCAAGCGCTTTGCCAACGGTATAACAAGCCGAGAGGACATATATGAACCTAGAGCGTTCAGAACGCATCGAGATTCCCGTCCTGCCTCTTCGTGACGTGGTGGTTTATCCCCACATGGTCATTCCACTCTTTGTGGGGCGGGAAAAATCCATTCGCTGTCTGGAAGCGGCCATGGAGCAGGACAAGAAAGTTCTGCTGGTGGCCCAGAAGGATGCGTCAACCGATGAGCCAACGGTGGAGGAGATCTTCACCGTCGGGACAGTGGCTAATATTCTGCAGATGCTCAAGCTGCCGGACGGCACCGTCAAGGTGCTGGTAGAGGGGGGGCAGCGTGCCCGCCTGGAGCGGATGATCGACGACAAGGATTTCTTTGTCTGCGAGGCCCAGTACATTCCCTCCCAAGCCATTGAGGAGAAGGATCAGGAAGTGCTGGTTCGCTCCGCCATCGGCCAGTTTGAAGGCTATATCAAGCTCAACAAGAAGATCCCGCCCGAGGTACTGACCTCGATCTCGGCGATCGACGATGCTGCGCGTCTGGCTGACACCATGGCGGCCCACATGCCGCTCAAGCTGGAAGACAAGCAGAAGGTGCTGGAGATCGTCTCGGTCTCCGAGCGCATCGAATTCCTGATGGCGATGATGGAGTCGGAAATTGACCTGCTGCAGGTTGAGAAGCGCATCCGTACTCGCGTCAAGAAGCAGATGGAAAAGAGCCAGCGCGAGTATTACCTCAACGAGCAGATGAAGGCCATCCAGAAAGAGCTGGGTGAGCTGGAAGATAGCCCGGATGAGTTTGAAGCCCTCAATCGCAAGATTGAAGAGGCTGGCATGCCGGAAGATGCCCGTGAAAAGGCCCAGGCCGAGCTTGCCAAGCTGAAGATGATGTCTCCTATGTCCGCCGAGGCTACCGTGGTTCGCAGCTATGTGGACTGGATGGTACAGGTGCCCTGGAAGGCGCGCTCCAAGGTCAAAAAAGACCTTGGCAAGGCGCAAGAGGTGCTGGATGCCGATCACTATGGCCTCGAGAAGGTCAAGGATCGCATCCTCGAATATCTGGCGGTACAGGCACGGGTGAACAAGCTCAAGGGCCCCATCCTCTGTCTGGTTGGGCCTCCCGGTGTGGGCAAGACCTCGCTGGGCCAATCCATCGCCAAGGCGACAGGCCGCAAATATGTGCGGATGGCCCTCGGTGGGGTGCGTGACGAAGCGGAGATCCGCGGTCACCGCCGTACCTATATCGGTTCCATGCCTGGCAAGCTCATCCAGAAGATGGCGAAAGTCGGTGTGAAGAACCCGCTGTTCCTGCTCGACGAGATCGACAAGATGAGCTCGGACATGCGCGGCGATCCCGCATCCGCCTTGCTGGAAGTGCTTGATCCGGAACAGAACAACAGCTTCAACGATCACTACCTGGAAGTGGATTATGACCTGTCGGACGTGATGTTCGTGGCCACCTCCAACTCCATGAACATCCCGGGTCCGTTGCTGGACCGTATGGAAGTGATCCGTCTCTCCGGTTACACCGAAGATGAGAAGCTCAACATTGCCAAGCAGCATCTGGTTGCCAAGCAGATCCAGCGCAACGGCCTGAAAGAGTCCGAGATCACCATCGAAGATTCTGCCCTGGTCGGAGTGATCCGCTACTACACCCGCGAGGCGGGGGTGCGGAGTCTGGAGCGCGAGATCTCCAAGATTTGTCGCAAGGCGGTCAAGCGCATCCTGCTGGACAAGAGCATCAAGCATGTTCAGATCAATCAGGAGAACCTCAAGGAGTTCCTCGGGGTGCAGCGTTTCGATTACGGCAAGGCCACCGACCAGAATCAAGTGGGTCAGGTGTGTGGTCTGGCGTGGACCGAAGTGGGGGGCGATCTGCTCACCATCGAGACCACCAACATGCCGGGCAAGGGCAAGCTCACTTATACCGGTTCTCTCGGTGACGTGATGCAGGAGTCCATCCAGGCGGCCATGACAGTCGTACGGGCCCGTGCCGAGAAGCTGCGCATCAACGCCGACTTCTACGAGAAGCGCGATATACACGTGCACGTACCGGAAGGGGCAACCCCGAAAGATGGTCCGAGCGCCGGTATCGCCATGTGTACCGCCCTGGTCTCCAGCTTGACCGGTAATCCGGTTCGTGCTGATGTGGCGATGACAGGGGAGATCACCTTGCGCGGCGAAGTGCTGCCCATCGGTGGTCTCAAGGAGAAGTTGCTGGCAGCCCACCGTGGCGGCATCAAGCGAGTGCTTATTCCGAAAGAGAACGAGCGTGACCTTGAGGAGATCCCGGCAAACGTCAAACAAGACCTTGAAATTTATCCGGTTCGCTGGATTGACGAGGTGCTGGAATTGGCGTTGCAGGACAATCCACAGGGGTTTGAGCGCGTTTCTGTCGTGTAAATGTTGATGCGCCGCAAATTTGGCGCATTCGGCGGGTGGTTAAGGCTTGCATGCGCCCGATAACGGAAGTAGCCTTGACCACCGATCGGGTACTCGTGATGAGTCGCAATGCGTTGTGTGGCGCGGGTTTGCGCCAGATTGTCACTTGCAACTGATCAGGAGGCTTGCTATAAAACCTCCACTTGTTGTGGCCAGGGAAATCAGCGCCGCAGCGGTGTTTGATAAAAGGGGAATATAAGAGTGAATAAATCTCAACTGATTGACAAGATTGCAGACGGTGCCGATATCTCCAAAGCTGCCGCTGGCCGTGCGTTGGATGCCTTCATTGATGCTGTTGGTGAAGCGCTGAAAGAGGGTGACCAGGTTGCTCTGGTTGGTTTCGGTACTTTCGCTGTACGCGAGCGTGCTGCCCGTTCAGGCCGTAACCCGCAGACTGGCGCGACCATCGAAATCGCTGCTGGTAAAGTTCCTGCCTTCAAAGCCGGTAAGGCTCTGAAAGACGCTGTTAACTAAGTCGGTCGCTGATATCCGTCGGCTACCGTCCTTGGTCGCAGACCAGACAAGTTAGAGAGTCTTCTCTCATACTGATTGACCAAGGCGCATCGCAATCGGTGCGCCTTTTTATTGTTTACGCCCATCGAGTTCGGGAGCATAAGTACAAACATGATGTTGGATAAACTACGCGAAGGGGCGCAGGGCAAGGTAGCCAAGGTTATCTTGGGCCTGATCATCCTCTCCTTTGCCTTGGCTGGTGTAGGTAGTTACCTGAACGGCCCGGCCCGTACCGCCCCCGCCACCGTCAATGGCACCGAGATCAGTGCTGCGGCACTGGAAAATGCCTACCGTAACGAGCGCGCCCGCATGGAATCCCAGATGGGAGAGGCATTCAGCCAGCTGGCCGCGAACCCCGATTACATGAAACAGTTCCGTCGCGGTGTGCTGGATCGCCTGATCGATCAGGCGCTGCTGGACAGCAAGGCCCGTGAACTGGGTCTGCGTATCAGTGACGAACAGATCAAGCAAGCCATCGTGGCCATGCCGGAGTTTGCCGAGAATGGCAAGTTCAACAATGACCGCTATCTGCAGCTGATCCGTCGTGCCGGCATGACTCCTGAAATGTTCCGTGACTCCCTGCGTCAGGACATGGTGCGTCAACAGTTGATGAGCGCCCTGCTGGGCACCGAATTCTCCCTCAAGGGCGAAGCGGAGCAGCTCGACAAGCTCTACAACCAGACTCGCGATCTGCGTCTGGTGCGTCTGGCTGCTGCAAACTACATGGCTGACGTTCAGGTCTCCGACAACGAGCTCGAGCAGTACTACAAGACCAATGGCGCCCGTTTCATGAACGACGAGCAGGTCAAGGTCGACTATCTGCTGCTGGACGCTGCCAACCTCGCCAAGGATATCAAGGT
The DNA here is from genome assembly GCF_963870295.1 of Aeromonas sp. ANP5. NCBI lineage: Bacteria > Pseudomonadati > Pseudomonadota > Gammaproteobacteria > Aeromonadales > Aeromonadaceae > Aeromonas > Aeromonas sp. ANP5. The sequence goes on from NZ_CAWMRY010000011.1 coordinate 100,046, forward strand.
CACCGAGCAGGATGCCCAGGATTACTACGATCAGCACCAGGATCTGTTCCAGCGTGCCGAGCGTCGCCACGTGGCTCACATCCTGATCCCGTTTGGCAAGGACGAGAAAGCGGCCGAGCAGAAAGCCGAAGCCGTGCTGGCCAAAGCCAAGGCGGGTGATGATTTCGCTGCGCTGGCCAAGGCTGACTCTTCCGATACCTTCTCTGCCAAAAAAGGCGGCGAGCTGGACTGGTTCGAGAAAGGGGTGATGGATCCGGCCTTCGAGAAAGCCGCGTTCGCCCTGAACAAGGCTGGCGATCTCTCCACCGTGGTGAAGAGCCCGTTCGGTTTCCACATCATCAAGCTGCTGGGGGTTGAAGCAGCCCAGACCAAGCCGTTTGCCGATGTGAAAGAAGAGACCATCACTCGTCTGCAAGCTGACAAGGCCAAGGAGAAGTTCTTCGCCGAGCAGCAGAAAATGGCTGACAACAGCTTCGAAAACCCGGACTCGCTGGATCTGACCGCTGATGCCATGGGGATGAAGGTTCAATCTTCCGATTTCTTCACCCAAGCGAATGCTCCGGCTCCGCTGAACGATCCCAAGGTGCTCTCCGTGGCGTTCTCCGAACAGCTGCGCGATGACAACACCAACTCCGACGTGATCGAGCTGGCTGACGGCAAGGCGCTGGTGCTGCACATCACTGGTCACAAGCCCAAAGCGGTCAAGCCGCTGGCCGAGGTGAAAGAGCAGGTGATTGCCGCCATCAAGCATGACAAGGCTAGCGAAGTGGCCCGTGGCAAGGCCCAGGGCCTGCTGGACAAGCTGAAAGTTGGTGAGAGCATCACCGCCGATCTGACTGCACTCGGTCTGAAAGTGGAGACGCACAAAGGGGTTGCCCGCTTCGATCGCGAGCTGGATCAGAACCTGATTGCCCAGGCGTTCACACTGCCCCATCCGATCGACGGCAAGCCGAGCGTGGCTCTGGTTGCCGAGACCAATGGTGACCGCGTTGTGGTTGCGCTGGACAAGGTCAACGTCCCTGCCGCCGCGTCCGGTATGGCTGCCATGCTGCAAGCTCAGCTGGGTCAGGGCAAAGCCCAGGTGGATTACAAGTCTCTGATCGACGAGCTGCGCAAAGCGGCCAAGATCGAGTACTTCACCAGTGTGGAAGCGACCGTCGAGTAATCGGCACTGCGCAACCCATTGAAAACGGCTCCTTGATGGAGCCGTTTTTTTATCTGTGGGAAAAGAGGGGGATACTCAAGCTCTGCTCTCTGCTCTCTGCTCTCTGCTCTCTGCTCTCTGCACTCTGCACTCTGCACTCTGCACTCTGCTCTCTGCTCTCTGCTCTCTGCTCTCTGCTCTGTGGCGTGTATTCACTCCGCGGTTATACGCCATCTCAGTCGACTAAAAACGGGATATAAAAAAACCGGCACCTGAGTGCCGGTTTTGCATTGCGCACTTGCGCAGGTGTGGGGTTATACCACGCCCTGGGTGCGCAGGTAATCCTCGTAGGTGCCGCCGAAGTCGCGGATACCATCTTCGGTCAGTTCCAGGATACGGGTCGCCAGAGATGAGACGAACTCGCGGTCGTGGGAGACGAAGATCAGGGTCCCCTGGTAGAGCTCCAGTGCCATGTTCAAGGATTCGATAGATTCCATGTCCAGGTGGTTGGTCGGCTCATCCATGATCAGGATATTGGGGCGCTGCATCATCAGCTTGCCGAACAGCATACGACCCTGTTCACCACCGGAGAGCACCTTGACCGGCTTCTTGATGTCGTCCTGGGAGAAGAGCAGACGACCCAATACGGAGCGCACAGCCTGCTCGTCTTCGTTATCCTGTTTCCACTGGGCCATCCAGTCGAACACGTTGAGGTCGGTATCGAAATCTTCGGCGTGATCCTGAGCGTAGTAACCGATCTGGGCGTTCTCGGACCACTTGATGGTGCCGGTATCCGGTGCCAGTGCGCCGACCAGGGTCTTGATCAGAGTGGATTTACCGATACCGTTGGTACCCAGAATGGCGACCTTCTCGCCCACTTCCATCATCATGTTGAGGCCCTTGAACAGGGGACCGTCGCCATAACCCTTGGATACACCTTCCACTTCCAGGATGTTGCGATAGAGCTTTTTGTCCTGCTCGAAGCGGATGAATGGGTTCTGGCGGCTGGAGACCTTGACGTCCTCAATCTTGATCTTGTCGATCTGCTTGAGACGGGAGGTCGCCTGACGGGACTTGGAGGCGTTGGCGCTGAAACGGGAGACGAAGGATTGCAGATCGGCGATCTGGGCCTTCTTCTTGGCGTTGTCGGCCAGCAGACGCTCGCGCGCCTGGGTGGCGGCCAGCATGTAGTCGTCGTAGTTGCCCGGGTAAACGCGCAGCTCGCCGTAGTCCAGATCCGCCATGTGGGTACAGACAGAGTTCAGGAAGTGACGGTCGTGAGAGATGATGATCATGGTGCTTTCACGTTCGTTGAGCACCTGCTCCAGCCAGCGAATGGTGTTGATATCCAGGTTGTTGGTCGGTTCGTCCAGCAGCAGGATGTCAGGGTTGGAGAACAGCGCCTGTGCCAGCAGCACCCGCAGTTTCCAGCCTGGGGCCACTTCACTCATCGGGCCGTTGTGCTGCTCGAGCGGAATGCCGACACCCAGCAGCAGCTCGCCTGCGCGCGCTTCGGCGGTGTAGCCGTCATACTCGGCAACCAGACCTTCCAGCTCGGCGGCCTTCATATAGTCTTCGTCGGTGGCTTCGAGGTTGGCGTAGATGGCATCGCGCTCGGCGATAGCCGCCCACAGCTCGGTGTGACCCATCATGACCACATCCAGTACGCGCATATCTTCGTAGGCGAACTGATCCTGACGCAGCTTACCGATGCGCTCGTTGACGTCCAGGCTCACATTACCGCCAGTGGGCTCCAGATCACCACCGAGGATCTTCATAAAGGTGGACTTGCCACAGCCGTTGGCGCCGATAAGGCCATAGCGGTTGCCGCCGCCAAACTTGACGTTGATGTTCTCAAACAGCGGCTTGGCGCCGAACTGCATGGTGATGTTGTTGCTACTTAACAAGGTATGTGTCCCGATTGGTCTGTCAAATGGCGCGCATTATGGCACAGATCCCCCGAAAGTTTTAGCTAGAAGTGTGATCTTGATCGGGGCAAGCGGGGCGTGCAGCCGATTGATGGGCAATAAAAAAAGCCGGCATGAAGCCGGCTTGGAAGTATGAACTTGATCTGTTAGTGGGAGGTGGCACCAGAGGCACCCAGCCCAGTCTGGGAGCGAACGAACTGCGGCATGAACTTGGCATGCTCGTCGGCGGCGTTCTGGGAGCTGTCGGTGATGGAGAAGAACCAGATCCCGATGAAGGCCAAACCCATTGAGAAGAGGGCTGGGTATTCGTAGGGGAAGATGGCCTGGGCATGGCCCAGCACTTTCACCCACACGGTCGGGCCCAGGATCATCAGGGTCACTGCGCTCACCAGCCCCAGCCAGCCACCGTAGACGGCGCCACGGGTGGTCAGGCGTGACCAGAACATGGAGAGGAACAGCACCGGGAAGTTGCAGCTGGCGGCGATGGAGAAGGCCAGACCCACCATGAAGGCGATGTTCTGCTTCTCGAACAGGATCCCCAGACCAATGGCAACCACACCCAGCACCAGAGTCGTCATCTTGGAGACACGCAGTTCATCGGTCTCGTTAGCCTTGCCCTTCTTCAACACGCTGGCATAGAGGTCATGGGAGACCGCAGAGGCACCGGCCAGGGTCAATCCGGCAACCACCGCCAGAATGGTGGCAAACGCCACGGCGGAGATGAAGCCTAGGAACAGGCTGCCACCCACAGCATCAGCCAGGTGGACGGCTGCCATGTTGGTGCCGCCCAGCAGGGCGCCGGTGGCGTCCTTGAAGGCCGGGTTGGTGCTCACCAGCAGGATGGCGCCAAAGCCGATGATGAAGGTGAGGATGTAGAAGTAGCCGATAAAGCCGGTGGCGTAGAACACCGATTTACGCGCCTCTTTGGCGTCACTCACGGTGAAGAAACGCATCAGGATATGGGGGAGACCGGCGGTACCGAACATCAATGCCAGACCGAGCGAGATGGCGGAGATGGGGTCAGCAACCAGGCCACCCGGGCTCATGATGGCGATCCCTTTCTCGTGCACCTTGACTGCTTCGCTAAACAGGGCACCGATATCGAAGTTGACCGATTTCATGACCATGATGGCCATGAAGCTGGCACCGGAGAGCAGCATCACTGCCTTGATGATCTGCACCCAGGTAGTGGCCAGCATGCCGCCAAACAGCACGTAGAGCACCATCAGGATACCGACCAGCACCACGGCCACATGGTATTGCAGGCCAAACAGCAGCTCGATCAGCTTGCCGGCACCGACCATCTGGGCGATCAGGTAGAGGGCGACCACCACCAGCGAACCACAGGCGGAGAGGGTACGTACCTCAGTTTGCTTGAGACGGTAGGAGGCGACATCGGCAAAGGTATATTTGCCAAGGTTGCGCAGCCGCTCGGCGATCAGGAACAGAATGATGGGCCAGCCCACCAGAAAACCGATGGAGTAAATCAGGCCATCGTAGCCGGAGGTGTAGACCAGCGCGGAGATCCCGAGGAAGGAGGCGGCGGACATATAGTCACCGGCGATGGCCAGACCGTTCTGGAAACCGGTGATACGGCCACCGGCGGCATAGTAGTCAGAAGCCGAGCGGTTGCGCTTGGAGGCCCAGTAGGTGATGAACAGGGTAGCGGCCACAAAGACCACGAACATCACGATGGCCGACACATTGAGGGGTTGGCGTTGTACCTCGCCGGTCAGCGCATCCGCTGCCAGCAGGGGGGAGGAGGCCAGTGAGGCCAACAGCAGCCACTTGCCTTTCATGCTTTTTGCGCTCATGGCTGCACTCCCTTGAGGATTTTCTGATTCAGCTCGTCAAACTCGCCGTTGGCCCGAAACACATAGATGCCGGTCAACACGAAGGAGGAGAGGATGAGGCCTACCCCGACCGGAATGCCACGGGTGACGGTGGTGCTGTCGCTGAGCGGGGTGCCGAGCCAACCGGGGGCAAAGGCGATGAGCAGAATAAACGCCAGGTAGAGTCCCAGCATCAGAGCCGAGAGGGCCCAGGCAAAACGCTGGCGCTTGGCGACCAGCTCCTGGAAGTTGGGATCTTGCTGGATCCTCAGATAGCTTTGCTGTTCCATTGCAGTTCTCCATGACATGAGTGTCAGCGGTGGATGGGGTAACCCCGACGAGCAGGCAATCTGCTCATGTAAGCAAAATGTGAATTAAATGTTATTTCTCGACAATTAGACTTTGGGATAAGCCAGTGGCGAGCCGCAGGTCAGGCGCAGGTAGATGAGCGCGGCCGTGGTGGCATCGGCAAGGGCATCGTGGGCGGGCAGGGATGGCAGTTCAAGGTGGCTACAGATGGCACTCAAGTGGAGGTCAATGGCCGCATCGGGATAGCGGCGATAGAGGTGGTCGTGATAGAGCTGGCTCACCTCGAGCCCTCGCTGGGGCAGGGTCAATGCCCACAATTTCTGGCAGGCAAGATTGAGAATGCGCAGGTCGTAGGCGATGTGATAGCCCACCAGTTCGCGCGGGCCGATATAGTCGAGTAGCAGGCGCAGCGCGGCTTCCAGCTTCATCCCCTGTTGCAGATCCTGATGGCGCAGACCGTGGATCACCACCGATTGGCTGGTCAGGCTGGCCGGTGGCTGTACCTTGATGGCGAAGGCCTCGCCGGTCAGCAGCCGGTTACCCTGAATGCGCACCGCCCCGATGGAGACGATCTCGGCCTGCTCGGGATCGAGACTGGTGGTCTCGAAATCGAGGGCGATCCGTTCATCTTTCGGTGGGGTGGCAAAGAGCGGCGCGAACTCGCCAGTTCGGAACGCGCGGCCATACCAGTAGCGTCGAACGCAGCTCAACATGGCTATTGTCTCAGACGAAAGTGCAAGGTGAGCCACTGCTGGAACTTCTTCACCTGATGCAGCGCCTGACGCAACAGATCCCGCTCGCTGTGGCTGAGCTCGCTTGTCTGCACCCGACTATTACCCCCCTTGAGCTGGCTGCGCAGCCTAAGCCGGATAAAGAGCCGGAACGCCTCCGCCAGATTGCTGCCATAGTCGGCACTGAGCCGATCGGCGGCCACCAGCGCATCGATACGCCCCAGGGTTGAAGTCTCCAGAATGCCTGCCTCAAGGGCCAGCATGCGGATGCCGTGCACCAGCGGGAACAGGCCGCCCCGCTTCAGATCCAGCCCTTCCGGTGGCTGCTCCAGCCGGCCAAACAGGGTGAGGGGGGCATGGAAGGCTACTGCCGGTCGCACCATCTCCGCCAGCAGATCCCGTCTGTCGGCCAACTGCTCGCGCAGCGCTCTGGCAACCGGCAGATGGAGCTGTCGATCCCCCGCGATGGGGTGAGCATCGGCCAGGGTGGCGAGCCAGAGCAGCTCATCCTCTTTTGCCGTGGTGCAGGCGCTGGCAATGGCGCTTTGCCACTCGCTGCCTGTTTTCACCCAGGCCGGATTGTTCACCATCACCTGCCCGGGGCACAGCGGGTAGCCGAGGTGTTCCAGCAGGGCGCTGAATTCGGCCAGATCGGCTGCCTGGATGGGCCATGTCAGCCCCTCTGACAGGATCAGGGCGTTGTCCTGATCGGTTTTGAGGATCTGCTCGCCACGCCCCTCCGAGCCCAGCATCAGCAGGCAAACCTTATCCTGCACCTCGGGGGGGATCACCAGCGCAAAGGCTTTGGCGATCAGCTGCTCGTTGATGGTGGCGATGAGCTTCATCAAAAAGGCGGTGTGGATCCCCTGGGCAAACAACGATCGGGTCAGTTGTTGCTGTTCGCGGGCCACCGCCTCCAGTGCCGGCAGGCTGTCGGCACGGGCGATGCGTAGGGTCAGCACATGGGAGTGGGTCGAGAAGAGCCCCAGCACCTGAGTCAGTTGCAGGATCCCCGCCACCTCGTTGCCACGCCATACCACCAGTCGCTTGATGCGATGGCGGGTCATCAGCAGCAGGGCATCAAACAGATAGCTCTCCAGCGGCAGACCAATCAGAGGAGTAGGGGTCAGCACCGAGAGGGGGGCCGTAAGCGGCAATCCCTTGAGGGTCAGGGCGTGGAGCAAGGTCTTGCGGGTTGCCAGCGTGAGGGAGCCGTCGTGGGCCGGGTAGAGCAGGCAATCGGTTCCCTTGCTCACCATGGCTTCGGTCGCCGCCAGCAGTGACAGCTTGCTGTCGACGATAAGCGGTGCCTGCAGGTGGCCGGGTTCGATGCGGGTCAGGATAAATTCCGCCAGATTCTTCTGACCCAGTTGTTCGCGCTGCTCTTGCTGGCGCTGACGCTCGGCCAGATTGGCGGTGAAGTAGCTGGCAAACTGCGGATCCTGCTCACAGAGCGAAAGAAAGGTGTGGCGAGGAATGAGCTGACAGAGGCTATCTTCCAGCGCGGTGAAGTGGTGGCGGCAGCGGCCATCAAACTGGGCGCGCACATCGAACAGGTCATCGACCCCGTAATCACCAAACTGGTGGTGAGGGGCCGACTCTTCCACCGCCCCCTTGATGATGAGATAGAGGCCGGGAGGCTCGTCCCCCTCTTTTAGCAGCAGATCCCCGGCCCGAAAATAGCAGAGCGAGAGGTGACGGGAGAGCCGCTCGCGCGCCTCCTCGCCCAGTCGGTCGAACGGTGGTCTGGCAAAATTGAACAGGGTTGACATGACAGCGTCCTCTGCTGGCTTGCGGCACTCATGCAGCTCCCAGTGTGACAAAGGGAGGGGGAGGCGACCAGCCGACTTTAGTCTCAGCTGTACCGCCTGTTCACACTCTGATAACGTGGTGGTATGACCAGTGAGTCAGTTTCAAGGATCAAGGAGAGGACAAGGGAGATGGAAAAACCAAGGGTTAAGTGCGAGATCCACGACGGGATTGCCGAAGTGATGCTGACGCGGGGGGATAAACTCAATGCGCTGGACCGCGCTATGTTCAGCGCCATCGACGAGACGCTGACGCAGCTCGCCCGGCACAAGGGGCTGCGGGCGGTGATCCTGCACGGCGAGGGGCGGGCCTTCTGCGCCGGGCTGGATGTGAAATCCATGCTGAGACAGCCGGTAGCGGCGCTCGATATTCTCAAGCGCGAGGCGGACGAGGCGACCAATCTGGCCCAGCGGGTTGCCTATGGCTGGCACCATCTGCCGGTGCCGGTGATTGCGGTGACACAGGGAGTCTGTTTTGGCGGTGGTCTGCAGATTGCGCTCGGGGCCGATTTTCGCTTCAGCACCCCCGATTGCCGCTTCTCGGTGATGGAGATCAAGTGGGGCATCATCCCCGATATGAGCGGTAGCGTCACCATGCGCAACCTGATGGGAGTGGATACTGCCATGGAGCTGGCCATGAGCGGGCGCGAGCTGGATGCCGTCGAGGCTAAATCTCTCGGGATGGTGAGCCGAGTCTGCGCCGACCCGCTGGTGGAGGCGCGCGAGTTTGCCCGCACCCTTATCACCAAGTCGCCCGATGCACTGGCGGGGATCAAGCAGCTCTACAGCCAGGCCTGGGCTCGTAGTGACGAGGCGATACTGAAGGAAGAGACCCGGTTGCAAAAGCAGATCCTGGGTCGACCCAATCAGTGGCGAGCCACCCTTAACAGCCTGTTTCGCTGGCGGCTGCCCTTCGGGCCGCGCCGTAATCCGCTCTGACAGCGAGCTGCACGAGCGATCTACGGTATGCCCGACTACTTGGGTGGCTTGCAGTCGGCGCTGCTCAACCAGGATGCCACCCTGTTTCGGCGCAAATACTTCCTCAACGGCGCCCACATGGGCTTCATCTTCTACGCCACCGACCCGAACATGGACGACGACACCGAGGAGGAGATGAAGGAGATGATCGCGAGCAGCAAGGGAGTAGGGAACTTCCGCTCCATGTTCGTCAACATCCCGGATGGCAAGCCTGATGGCATCAAGCTTATTCCGGTGGGGGACATCGCCACCAAGGACGAGTTTGCGGCCATCAAGGGGATCACCGCTCAGGACGTATTGACCTCTCACCGTTTTCCGGCGGCGTTGGCCGGTATTATTCCGACCAATGGTGGGGGAGGGCTCGGGGACCCCGAGAAGTACGATGCGACCTATGCCCGCAACGAGGTGTTGCCACTGTGCGAGCTAATCCAGGAGGCCATCAACAGCGCGGGACTCCCTCGCTCCCTTTGGGTCGATTTTCGGGAAAATATCGGTTCAACTGTATAAACAAACAGTGTTCGCTGTGGCAAGATAGGCTGTTGATTTGGATAGAAAAGGGGGCGTAATGCGGGTTTATTGCAAAGTGTGTGGCCAGCGGGGCCGCATTACCAAGACCAACCGACTGAGCGATGATGTCTCGGATCTCTACTGCCAGTGCACCGATGCAGAGTGTGGCCACAGCTGGGTGGCCACCTTGTCGTTCGCCCACACCCTAAGCCCCTCGGCCAAGACTACTAACCAGTTGGTGCTCAGCCTGATGGGTTCACTCACGCCAGAGGGGCGGCAGTTGGTCCTCAAAGGACTGGGGGCGCAATAGCGCCTCCAGTTGTTTTCCCGCCCTTATATATTAGGGGGGTCCTCAGGAATTTCTTCTGCTTCAGTCGCTATTGTCTACCCTCTTTTCTCTTCGTTTGCTCACAAGGCTGACCTTCATCAAAAAATGAAAAAAGAAATCAGCCCGATAGATAACTTTTTGCTGACTACAATGGTCCGCGTTTGATACCCTATATCTCAGGCATATCCACGACACTGATACTAATGGCATTGATGATTACCTCCTCTTCAATCCAGTTATAAAACTGCGAGTTGGGAGCTGAAACCCTCTACGGCAGTTATCTTGTTTTCCGAGATATGGAAAACAAGGTTTAAGACTCCATTGGGTTCGCGCGTCGGGTTGTGAGGCAAGGTTTCACATATCCACGGTGTGGGCCAAGTCAGTTGCCATAGAATGTCGAAATATCAGGTGCCTTCTTAAGGCATCAAAAGCCTGATGTATGTATGGAACGGCGGTGTGTCACTATGTGGGAGCTTTCCGCATAATATATTTCTAGGTATAGAGGAAAGTTATGCAACCAATGAAAGATGCAAAAAGTCTCGCAAGAAATCCATTAGGAATCGTGGCTTTATTTATATCGCTTATTTATGGTTTTGCATCACTTTTATTGAGTTCCGCCGTGGATAAATTACAGGATATAGAAAGATGGCCACTTATATTATTCGTTGTTATATTTCCCTTTTCCGTTCTCTTTGTATTTTACAAGTTGGTTACGAATCATCATGGGAAACTATATAGTCCTTCTGATTACAAGGAAGATGACTCATTTCTGCGAACACTTTCTCGAGACGAGAAAGAGCGCAAGTTAGAAATGGAAGCAAAAGAAGCAATTGGAGATGTGTTTGTTGAGAAGGACGCAAGCATAAATTCTCCAATACTAGATGCCACCAAAAAGCGTATAAAAAATGTAGAGAGTTATATTATATCATCAATAGCTTCAGAGCTAGGTCTCGCGGCATCAACACATATGACAATTGGAAATGAAAATATCAGCTATGATGCTGTTTTTGTCGAGCAGAATAAGTACCTTATAGCATTGGAAGTTAAATACTACTCTCGCCCTATAGTTACTGCTAAAGCAATAGAGTCATATATAAACAAAGTTTCAGCGACTTCAAGATATATGAGCATTGAAACTAGGTTTATTTTGGTGTTAGTATTTGAAGGAGATAAAGAGGAGTTTGATTTTATAGTGAAAATATGGGAAGGGAAGCTCAAAAAACTAGAACTGAAAGTGGATTTAAGAATTGTTAGTGGTGACAGTATTTACCTGTAACATAATTAAGTTTTAAAAGACTATTCGCAATGCATTATGTCTTTAGTTTATGGTTGTTTACGTGATTGCGATGCAGCTCATTCTTTTCTATATTTCATTGTTTCAATACACCTAAAAGGTTTTAATGTGAGCATAAGGATGGTTGATGTTAGAAATAATTAATGATGTAATCACAGCCCTAAATAAGGTCGGTAAACGATTTTATAGTATAGAGGATTTTTATTTTAAAAATGGTGAAATCGTTAATGGTGGTAATTTTAGACATCTTGAATTAAGATTTATGCATGAATTTTCTGCACAGTTTTCAAGGGGCTTTGAAGATAATTCGGCTTATCAAAAGCTTGAGTATGATTTTGAGATACCCAAAAAATTCATTTGGTCAGAAACCGCCAACATCGCAATAAGTACAACGTATGAACAACTACAACATAAGAGAGGTCATGATAAATCAGACCTTGATTATCTTACGACTATTCCCGATTTTTTAGTTCATGCAGGACAGCATGATAAAAAAACCGAGAACCAGAAATTAATAATTGAAGCAAAATTGAACCCCAGAACCCCGAAGTGTGAGGTTTTTAAAGATATCTTTCACACGTTTATATATTCAAATGAATATGAATTTCAGTGCAGTATTATGTTACTGGTACATTTTAACAAGGAGCGATGGATCAAATTACTAACAGAGTATATTAAAGCTGGGTATTATTCAGGGTCATCGGAAAATACTAAGAAGATATTTGTTATTTTTAAAGGTTCATATGATGAAAAGGCTGAATTTTTTTCTCTGCATGAATTATTATACGCTCCTTTGTGCCCTGTGTGTCAGGAAATAATGTTGATAAAGATGGCAACGCAAGGGTTTAACGCTGGAAATAATTTTTGGGGGTGTCGTAGATTCCCAGATTGCACTGGCTCAAGGCCGTTAAAAAAAGATTATTAAGCAGGTGCAAGTCGCTAAAAATGTAAGGTTTGTTACTTTTTTTAATGTTTTGTAGTGTGTTCTAGTTAATATAGCCTTGGGGGTAAAAATGGCTGACTACGTTTTTGGGGATGATTACAAAATGGATTACCTTGAGAATGAAAGACGAAGGCAGGAATTGTCCATTGTTAACTGGATATATATTGGTGTTGATACCCGATTTGGTAATATGACTAAAATAGGATTGACGACTGGCTCGTTGGGAACTAGGGCTAGTGGAAGTCAAAATCCATTTTATTCATTATTGTGTGCTTTTAAAATAAAAGATGGTGTTGAACCTAGAATCGTCAAGCATATTGAGGATTCTATTATTTCCCTCCTCAGTCAAAAATACTTCCGTATAAATCATGTGACGACTGGGCGTCCCTCAGAGTGGTTTTATGCTGATCCTTTGGAGGTGAGAACGCTTGTTGACTATTTTCTCTGTGATAACTTTAGCGGGAACATGTATTCATATTATTGTGTTGAGCGGGATAAGTGTGTCATTTATTCATGGGAAAACAGAAAATTAATTTATGGTGGTGTGCGAAGTCCTTATCAAGCAAACGATCTAAGCTCCCCACCTGTAGACCCAGCGTGTTATATGCCTGGCGGCTGTGGTGCTGACTGTAATTGTTGGGAATAAGGGGGCAATCAGGTGATGCCTACGACACGCCTGATTTATCTATGGTCAGCTACCACTTGGTGCAATATTGCTTTGTATGTGTGGTTGAGCCGTTCAGCTGCCCCTGGATCGAGTGAGCAGGCTGCCAAACACTATCCATAGGAGTAGCCTGTAGTGACGTATTGGATTGTGCTCATCATAATATGTAGCTTGCCGTCGGGGCGGCTATTGGCGGAGAGAGTCTTGACTCTGATAATGCTCTCTTAGTTATTTGTTTGGTGACTTCAGTTGCGACCCGTCGTGGCCTGAGGAAGAGGTGCAAGGCCAGTGCGTTCCGGTCTGTAGATCCGGCGCATCATAGCGATAGCCACACCTCTTATATGCGGTGTTTGTTCTTGTAACCACTCAAGCATCAATTCCTGTGGCCATGCCGGTGTGCCATCAATCTGGGGGCCCATCCGATATATCTGTCATTCCAGTGCATCACATTGTGGCGCCGAAAGCGGTTTATAGGTACGCGATGTATCGGGCAATTCACCCTGTAGGGCTTCCAGCTTGGAAAAAAGATCAGTCACCGGCTACCTCGCTCATCAGTTCGTCAAACAGTGGGCTTTCCACTTCGTGTCGGTCTGCCCAGTCTAATTTATCAAGTACTCGCCAGAGCTCACACCGATATGGATTGGGCCGCGCGGCGATCCACTGATGGCATGCTGCAAACCCGCAAGTGTTGAACAGCTCGTAGCAATCCATTACTAGTGTTGGCCAATGTTCATCATCGGGAGGAATGGTATCGGGCTGTTCCTTCGGCTCTGGTACACCAACCATGGCCCGTAGCCATTCCAACTCGATAAGTGGGTCGTCATGGCCCGATGGGGTCAAGCGGCTCGACTGCAGCTGGCCGTTCTCCAGCCTGAGGGTGAAGCCGTCCGCCGTGACGTTGGCGCCAGCCCGTAAACGGTCGATGGAGAAGGGCGATAAGCCCCATTGTTCCCTCATGATCTGGTCTGCAAAGGCATCAGGATTTGGTCGCGTACAGTTATTGTCAGAGCTCCAAGGTTCCGGGCTGTCGCCCGTCTTAACCCCAACCCCCCTCGCTGCAGCCTCGGCGGCTTTCCTGGCTTCATGGGTGCCGGCGGGCACAATTTCCCACCCTTGCAGGCGGGTCTTGATGCCCAGGCGAGCGGAGGTAATGCCCATCAGGCGCTTAATGTCTTCGCCATAGCTGTTGGCCTGCTCCTCGATAAGGTGGGCCAGCTTGATGGGGTGTTCAGCACGGGTGGCCAGTGCGCCGCCCATGGCGTGCAGGTAGCAGCGAAAGATGCCGTTATCAGCGGCAAAGCGGGCTGCCTCAAAGCGCGGGTCTTGCAGCACGGGCTTGGGCGGGCCAACCAGATCGGCATTCTTCTTGGCGTTGCTGATGCGGCGCAGCTCGCGCCATACCCCGACCGGGGCGCCTCCGATCTGCTGGAAGGTGCGAATGCCCCACCAACTGGCCCAAGCCACGGCATGCAGGGCGCCCTCATCGGCGGCAGTGCCGGCCTCTTCGTCATCGTCCAGGTAGGCGCCGTCGATGTTCTTGGCAATATATTTGGCGATATAGCCCGCGGCATCGCCCTTGGCCGGGTCTATCTCTTTCCAGTCGAAGCGGGGAGTAAAGTCGGTAAAGGGTGGGGCGCCCTTGATATCCCGTACCAGCTCTTCGTGGTCATCGGTCAGGGCATAGCGTTGCAGGATGCCGATCACCCGGTTGCGATCTTCCGGGCGCATAAATAGCAGCAGATGCCAGTGCGGGGTGCCGTCGTGGTGAGCCTCGCAAACGCGAAATCCATAGACGGGCGAGTTCCATCGTTTGAGGGCGGCCACTTGATATTTCATCAGACGATGACATACGCCCACTTTGCACCGGATTATCTGAATGATGCGGTCCGCTTTAACCCGTTGGAAAACCATCTTCAACCAGCTTGTTCTTCCCCGAGAATGGGCCGAGAAAAGTGTCCACATTTTGCCAATTTTGGTGTCTTTTCACGTCCCAAAGTGTCCCCTTGTGTGGCACTTAACTCCTTGGTTTTAATGTGAATTGTTGAAATTAAATCAATAAAAATGGCAGCCGAGGCTGCCATTTTTATTGATGTCTTATGTCGTTCTGGTTCAGGAGGTCTTGCGATCCTGATCCGGCTCGAACTGATGACCCGATTTCTCCCGCTCCAGGTTCTCTTCGGAGCGTTTGCCCACCCAGTAATCGGCGTTCTTGATGCCGAGCTTCTCCGGGTGGAATACGGGGTCAATACCTTGTGCCTGCTGCGCTTCATAATCCTTCAGACAGGTGAAGGCGGTCTTTTGCAGCAGCAGGATGGCAATGATGTTGAGCCATGCCATCAGGCCAACCCCGATATCACCCATGCCCCACGCCAGATCTGCAGTCTTGACGGTGCCGTAGACAGTGGCAGCCATCAGCGCAATCTTCAGCAAGAAGGTGAGCCAGGGGCGATTAATCTTGCGGTTGATGTAGGCGATGTTGGTTTCGGCGATGTAGTAGTAGGCAACGATGGTGGTGAACGCGAAGAAGAACAGCGCTATGGCCACGAAAATGCTGCCAAAGCCCGGCATCATGCTCTCCATGGCGGTCTGCACATAGCCCGGGCCTGCTGCGATACCGGCAATACCTGTGTAGATAGCAGCGCCGTCCGGCCCTTGTACGTTATAGAGCCCGGTGATCAGCAGCATAAAGCCGGTAGCGGAGCAGACGAACAGGGTGTCGATATAGACGGAGAACGCCTGCACCAGACCCTGCTTGGCCGGGTGACTCACTGCTGCAGCAGAGGAGGCGTGCGGCCCGGTACCCTGACCCGCTTCGTTGGAGTAGACCCCGCGTTTTACCCCCCACATGATGGCCAGACCCAGAATGGCACCGAAACCGGCATCCAGACCGAAGGCGCTCTTCCAGATCAGCAGGATCACGCCCGGCAGCTGGCCGATATTGAGGGCGATGATGACGCAAGCCACGATGATGTAGCCCAGCGCCATAAAGGGCACCACGGTACTGGCGAAGCTGGCGATACGCTTGACGCCGCCGAAGATAATAAAGCCGAGCAGCAGCGCCAGACCGGCGGCGGTGACGTTCGGATCGATATTAAAGGCGGTCTGCAGGCTGGAGCCGATGGAGTTGGCCTGCACCCCCGGCAGCAGCACGCCGCAGGCGAAGACGGTGGCGATGGCGAAGGTCCAGGCGTACCACTTCATGCCAAGCCCTTTCTCGATATAGAAGGCTGGGCCGCCGCGGTATTCACCGTTGATCTTTTCTTTGTAAACCTGACCCAGGGTGGACTCCACGAAAGCAGAGCTGGCGCCGAGGAAGGCGACCATCCACATCCAGAACAGGGCGCCCGGGCCACCGAAGGTGATGGCGGTGGCCACACCGGCGATATTACCGGTACCCACGCGACCGGCCAGGGTCATGGCCAGCGCCTGGAAGGAGGAGACACCGGCATCGGTGCTCTTGCCATCAAACATCAGGCGCACCATCTCTTTGATATGACGCAGTTGCAAAAAACGGGTGCGCAGGGAGAAGTAAAGACCGACCCCCAGACACAGGTAAATGAGCGCAGGGCTCCAGATTACACCATTGATGGCATTGACGATTTCATTCATGTACAACAACTCCTTTGTTGTGTTTGTGGCGCTGTCTTGGCGAGATCTTGGCCTCGCTCTCTGTCACTGTTTTCGGCCCTGTTTGTTAACAATCCAGTTAACAAATGAGCGCGAGGTTGAGGGGTTAAGCAGAGCGCAAACACGCGCCATGCATGGCTTGTAACATATCGAGTTGTATCGGTGCTTCCCAGCGAAAAATGTTGCCTTGTTGCAAATTTGTGAATTGACAAGGGTGGGGGGATAATGGCAGGCAGCGTTTTCTATGAGTAAAGATGAGATCCTCCTTGTTGATCTGCGCCGGACAATGTGACGGGCGTAACACTATGGAAAGCAAACATGAGGCCAACAATGAAAAATGACCCTGAGACGTTGACGATCCGTCCCCCTGAGGCCGACGACGGGAGCGCCATCGCCCACCTGTTCACCCAATTGGGGTATCCTGCCGAAGGCGCTGACGTGACGGAGCGTCTGTTGGCGCCGGATCCCGCGAGCGTTGTGCTGCTCGCATCCCTGGCCGACAAGGTGGTCGGCGTGCTGGTGTGGCACAAGCTGGCACCGTTGCATGTTGCACCAGCTTGGGGCTTGATCTCGGCGCTGGTTGTCGATGAAGGGGCAAGAGGGCGGGAGTGGGCGCAGCCTTGCTCAAGGGAGCCGAAGCGATGGCGCGGGCCGCAGGTTGCGCCCAGCTGGAGTTATCCAGCAGCCTCAAGCGCGAGGCGGCCCACCGTTTCTATCTGGCGCAGGATTATCAGGAGCGGCCGAAACGGTTCGTCAAACTGCTGTGACCTGTTTTTTGCATCACAAAGAAGGAGTAGGCGTGCTGGGATGGTTCAAATGGCTGGCTGGTCGCCCGCAAACGTCCATGAGTGAGGATGAGTTGGCGCTGTGGCGTCAGGCGCTGGCGGCAGTGCCCATCTTGCAAGGGCTCAGCGACACCGAGCAGACGACGCTCATCGGCTTGGGGCAACAGCTGCTCAAGCGCAAGACCCTGACCCTGATCGGGGTCGAGCTCAGCAGCCGTCAACAGGCGGTGCTGGCGCTGCAGGCGGCGTTGCCTATTCTTCATCTCGGTATCGACTGGTATCGCGGCTTTCACGAAATCATCATCATTCCCGAACCCGTCACCCGGCGCCAGGAGGTGCAGGATGAGTTCGGTCTGGTGAGCGAGATTGAAGAGGAGAACGCCGGTGAATCCTGGCCGCAAGGGCCGCTGGTGCTGGCCTGGAGCGAACTGCAGCAAGATGGCGACTGGGACGGCTTTAATCTGGTGATCCACGAGCTGGCCCACAAGCTCGACATGCTGGGGGGGGAGGCGGACGGCGCACCGCCGTTGCCGGGGCAGATGAGCAGCCAGCTGTGGCAGCAGGCCTTTCAGGCTGCCTTCGATGAGCTGTGCCAGCAGCTTGATCGGGACGAAGTGACCGATATCGATCCCTATGCTGCTGAACATCCCGCCGAGTTTTTTGCCGTCAGCTGCGAGTGTTTCTTTACCGATCCGCTTCGGCTGCAGCAGGTCTATCCCGCGGTATACCGGCAACTGAGCCAGTTCTTTAGCCAGGATCCCGCGCAGCGTTTTCCCGCGACCCGCTTGCTGGCGGGGGAGGGAGGTTACGGAGTTCTGTGACATCAATGCACAACAAAAATGGTAAAACAGTGGAAATGCTTAATTGTGGTCAGTGTTAAATTAAATACGAAAATCCAAAACTGACGAGCTTTATATTTAACGTAAATGTTATTTAAACACACAGCCAATACCGGTGTTAGTCCAGTATTGGCAAAGTATCAGAGAAAAAAATAGGGGGGTTATTTCATGTTCGATATGCTATGAACGATAAAATGCTATCAGTTTATCGATTGCTCTTTCAACAAATATGCTTTTGTCATAGAGATCAATGTGGTTGGCGCCACCTATTTCGAATAGTTCTTTAGGCTCACTTGCTTCTTTATACATTTGTTCACTCTCATTTTTAGAGCCTGCTAACTCACCAATTATCATGAGTAGTGGCGTTGGCGCTAAAAATTTCGCGTTATCTAGCGCTGAAAATGTCAATAGCTTCTCATAGCTCCATGGTAAAAATTTACTCTCGTACTTTCCTTTTATTCCCCGGTCTGTCATATAATATTCATAAAACTCTTGAAATAGTTTCGGCATGTCAGGCGTGCAGTTTTCTGGCGCATGCGGTAAATATGAAATCGCCTCACCATTTACAAATTGTAATCTAGCATTATTTACTGATGAGAGTAATTCATCTAAATTCTTTTGAGAGAATAAGCTGCGATAAAAACCTCGATGATCGAAGTACGCATTTACGGTTGCAACTTTTGATATTCTTCTATCGGTAACAGCTGTATGTGATAAGTATCCTCCGCCGGAGCAGATTCCTAAACCAAAAATTGATTTTTTATCAACTATATCTAATGTTGATAAGTAGGTAACTGCTGCAGAAATATCTTCTGACTTATTATATGGATTTTCATAGAATCTGGGTTCACCTTCACTGTCACCAAAAGTTGCATGATCAAATGTCAGGCAAATAAAACCATGTGCAGATAATCGCTGAGCATACTCATCAACAGTTTGCTCTTTAACACCGGCTTGAGGTGGGACAAGAAGAATCGTAGATCGTACTTCATTATCCACAATGTTGTCAGGTTGATATAGATATCCAATTAGTTTGTTTTCTTGGCTATAAAAACTGATTTTTGATTTGATTGTTATCATAGCTTTCCCCATTTTATATTGAATTTATGTGAATTATTAAAAGTTTTCTATAGAAATTAATTTTGCATCGCTTCGTATTTTTTTTAGTACTGGGTTTATCGCTTGATGGGATGGCATACATAGCCCTACGCTTCGACCTCTAATGGGGAGATTAATATCAAAAACGTTTATGTCTGATACTTTTTCAACTAGTCCCATAGGAAGGAAGCAACTACCTAAACCCGCAAGAGCTAACAAAAAAGCCTGTTCCTTTGTTTCTGCTGTAGACACAATGTTCAATGCAATGTTCTTTGATGATATTAATCCGAGCACTTCTTGGTGAACTTCACAACTGGGGCACTCTATAAAATCTAAGTGATAAAAATCTTCGATTTTACTTGGTGCTGAAATGTTCTCTTTTGTAACAAAAACAAACTTCTCTTCCCATAACGGGATAAATAGATCAGTATCATTTTTGTCTTTTTCGAATCCAATTCTGCAATCAGATTTATCTGATGAGGTCAAAATAAAATGGCAATTAGGTGCCAAACGTTCTAAATGAGAAAGTGTTGTCGCAGTTTTATATTTACTGATGGAGTTGCAGACCCCAACACTTATTTTAGGTGTTGTTGCCTTTGACATGAATAAAGTTGAGATTGTAGCGCTGTCATTCACAAGACGCTTTGCGTGAGGATATAACTCGTGGGCACTGTTAAGTGGTTGAACTCCCTTTTTATCTCGTAAAAAAAGATCGTTGCCAAGTAGTTCCTCAAGTTGTTTCAATGCGGCAGATATGGATGGCTGCGTAATGTGACATTTTTCCGCAGCAAGAGTTAAGTTTTTTTCTTCATAGATAGCTATAAACAAACGTAACAGTCTAATATCAACCATGTTTCCCTCCACTTTATTAACGATAGAGTACATAGCATGGTGTCATTAATAAAATACCGTTTGCCAATGATACCCATAGCCTTAGGCTATAGAAAAAAGAACCTCCCAAACAATTCATCTGAGAGGTTCTAAAAACAACGACTTAGTTAGGGCAATGGTACTATATGTAGTTAAAAAATGGTCTTTTTATAAAATTCATCCAGTTTTATAACAGCCTGATTAACATACTTATCTTGGTCATACAGGTCAAAGTGACCAGCACCTTTGATGGTAAAAAGTGTGGCATCAATTTTTTTCTGTTTTGCACGTTCCACAGCAATTTTACTAAATGGAGCAGACAATGCCTCTGACCCAATGATCGCCATAAATGGCTTTCCTTCAAGTAATTCAATGTGTTCAGTTGGGTTAAATGCATATCTTGAATCTAATGAGATAGCTGCTCTCTTGGGGGTGTATGTTGCTACGGCACCACCGCGCTTGCTATTTCGGTAGTAATCTGCAGCTTGATCCCAGAATTCACCAAGACCAGAACCTGCAGCAGGGATCCCATCTACATAGAGTACCTCACCGGTTTCAAAGTATTTTTGACGAGCATCACTAGCCCATTTAATTTGCTGTTGATATTGCTTAACAGGGGAGCCGTTGAGCATGTTTGCATATTGAGTTGCGCCACCCATGCCATAATCAGTGAAGTCAATAAAGGCGCTAACAACAGCTAGCGATTTTACTCGTGAATCTTGATAGGCAGTTTGAAGACCGTAACCAGCACCAGAACATAATCCTAGTTCAGCAACTCGCTCATCATCAACACCTGGAATAGAACGGATGAAGCTAATTGCATTTTTAATATCTTCCACTTTCATCGGAGCATTTTCCATGCCTCGAGGCATACCACCACTTTCACCATATGTTCTGTGGTCAAATGCTAAAGTGACATAACCTTTCTCAGCCATTTTTTTTGCGTAAATTCCGGCGGTTTGCTCTTTTACGCCACTGGCTGGAGTTATCACCACGATAGCAGGGTACTTTTTAGCCGGATTAAAATCCTTAGGCAAGAATAAATTTCCTGAAATTCTTGTGTTTTCACTTAGGAAATTTACTTTATTAATACCGGGTTGGAGTTCATAGTTGATATCCGCAAATGAATTGAATGATGCAATTGCGGAAAGGCCAAACATGAATGCTGAAATTGTTTTTAGTTTCATTTTTCTTTTCTCTTGGTTAATGAAAACATACAGTTTAACTGAATAAAACATCACCGCTGACATTATCAAGGCATGGGTGTATATCAAATCTTACAACACCTACCTGCATGCGCCCCAAGCATTGTTCTTTAACTTTTGCAACACCGACATGTCCAAATCCTGCACATAGCTCTATAGCTCTGATACCTTCTGAATATAAATCATCAAGCTGTAAGCATGCTTCTTGATAGCTAGATACTGCTATTGTTTTAACATGAACGCTATCTGTTTTAACCCATTGAAAATCAAGTTCTGGATTGACATTAGGAGCTAGGAAAATGAAAGCTGCTTTGAAACAAGACATGTAAACTCCGTATAGTGATATGCTATGTTTAAATTCATCGTATTTCTGGCCTAACATTCCCTCCTTTCTTTATCATTGCCCTTTAAATGTGGCATTGATAAACACGAATCTGCAACAGTCAGTGTCTATGACCATTATTTGATTAGACTATTTGCCATGCCTTAAATTTTAGATAAGGATGATGATTGTTTTATTAAGTTAATAAATCCGAATTGGAGAGTAGAATGACTGA